>NZ_JBHXNK010000050.1:0-32974 GCF_042719755.1 Nocardia sp. NPDC058519
CGCGGGGGGGTCGGGGGGGGCGGGGGGGGGCTGGGGGGCCAAACGCCCCTCCCCTCGCGCGGCGGCTCGTGCGGCCAACTCCCGCCGTCGGCGGGCCCCCCCGGGGTGGGGGGGTGTGGCGCCGCCAACGTAGTCGGCTAGGTCTGAGCTATTCCTGCTCGAACCGTCGTCGGAATCGGTCTTCCATGCGCTCGGAGAAGCCGCCGGACTTGCGCTGGCGACCGCCTCGGGCGGTGGGTCCCGTCGTCGGGCCGCTGCCCGCCGCGGGAGACTCGGTCGCATCCGGTCGGGCGGTGCGACGCGAGTTGCCGATCATCAGCAGGACACCAGCGCCGAACATGGCGATGAATCCGACGAGACTGATGATCGGGAAACCGCCCGGCTTGAACGGGGCGGCGATGCCGGCGACGAGCAGAAACAGGCCGACGGCGAACAACGCCGCTGCCTGGAGTCTGCGTCGACTCGACGTGGAGCGAAGACGTCCGCCGCGGACGGACGAGGCGAACTTCGGATCCTCAGCATAGAGAGCGCTCTCGATCTGTTCGAGCATGCGCTGCTCGTGCTCGGAGAGTGGCACGGTACCTCCCCCGGCACTAGGCGTGGCTGGTCGCCTCCGGGTAGGCGACGGGTAGCCGACCTTGGCGGCTATCTGCTCCCCATAATACGAGTTCGATCGGTGGCGTACCACCTACTCGGTCATAACTAAGCGGTCATGTCGCGGCCACGACTCGGCTGCGGGAGGCTCTTGGCCGCGGCTACCAGCGCATCGTCGACGTCGTAGAGGAATGCGCCCACCCGTGAGCAGAACTCATCTGCTTGTGTGTCGGTGATCGCGCGGTCCAATCCGGCCTCCAGCGCGGCCCGCAATTGCGAGTGCGCCTCGAAGTAATCGGCCCACATCACGAACTCGGGGCTGGCGCGTCTCAGTAACACCCAGGCGCTGCGCGACCGTGCTCGCGGTGCCCGGTCGGCGCCGGTGAGCGCGATCATCGAGCCCGCGCCACGCAGCGCGGCCAGATAAGCGGTGCGGAACCGCTCGCCCGGTTCGTGCTCCCAGGCGGAATCGGTGAGCAGAGCATCGGCCTGGCGTAGTAGTCCGCCGGCGCGCCCATCGTGGCCCGCGTGCGCTCGACCATCGTTGTGACCAGCCATCTGCTGCCCCTTTCGCCCCTCGCACTGATCGAACTAACATTCGAACGTTTGAATTGAGATTGAATATAGGGACACCCACCGACAACTTTCCGCGTCCGCGCGCCACCGACGAGAGCCATGACAGCCGTCAAGCCGAATCACACCCCCGCACCCGTCGTCGTCGACCTCAGCGTCGCCGCCCTGCGCGCACGCCTGCACGACGCCCTGTCGGTCTATGTCGCCGCCATGGATTACCCCCGTGGCACCGAACACCATCGCGCCCCGATGTGGACCGAACACACCACCAGGACGGGCTGGCGTGCGGTCGCCGCGGTGCTGCCCGACGATTCGGGCGGCGTCGACCTGCGCACCGCGCCGATCGTGGCCATCGCCTACGGCTACAGCGGCGCGCCGCG
Source organism: Nocardia sp. NPDC058519 (assembly GCF_042719755.1). Classification (NCBI taxonomy): domain Bacteria; kingdom Bacillati; phylum Actinomycetota; class Actinomycetes; order Mycobacteriales; family Nocardiaceae; genus Nocardia; species Nocardia sp. NPDC058519. Next base: position 1,548 of record NZ_JBHXNK010000050.1, read on the forward strand.
CCAGTGGTGGCATCAGCAGGTGCAGACCGGGATGCGCCGCTGCGGGTGGCCCGATGCCGCCGCCCGCGACCTGCTCGCCGACTACTTCGAACTCACCGAGCTGCACGTCCACCCGGCCGCGCAGGGGCGTGGGATCGGGGCGCGGCTGCTCGAGCGATTGCTGGCCGACCGCGCCGAGGCGGCCGTGCTGCTGTCGACGCCGGAGGTCCCGGAGGAGGCGAACCGGGCCTGGAAGTTGTATCGGCGGGCCGGATTCACCGATGTGATCCGCAATTTCGTCTTCGCGGGCGATACCCGCCCGTTCGCCATCCTCGGGCGCAGGCTGCCGATGCCCCCCGCGCACCTGTGACGACGGTAGTGGTCGGATCCGGCCACAACGCACTGGTCGCGGCCTGCTATCTGGCGCGGGCCGGGCAGCGGGTACAGGTACTCGAGCGCGACGAGGTACCCGGTGGCGCGGTGTCGACGGTCGAGCGGTTCCCTGGCCATCTCGTCGATCGCGGATCTTCCGCGCACATCATGATCCGGCACACCGGGATCATCGAGGACCTCGAGCTCGAGCGGTTCGGGTTGCGCTATCTCGACTGCGATCCATGGGGGTTCACGCCGTCCGACGGCGTGCGCCCACCGATCGTGTTCCACCGTGATCTCGGCGAGACCTGCGCGTCGATCGAGGCGGCCTGTGGCGTCAAGGACGCTGACGCATATCGCCGATTCGTCGGGGTGTGGGGCGAGCGCAGCGCACGGGTGATGCGGTCGTTCGGTGGGCCGCCGACGCCGGGCAGGCTGGTTCGCTCGTTCTGGGGGCTGGACGCGCGGGCCGGTGGATCCGCGTTGTCGCGGGAGTTCTTGCAGTCCGGTGACGCGCTGCTGGACTTCTGGTTCGACGACGAACGGCTCAAGGCCTCGCTGGCATGGTTCGGCGCGCAGTCGGGTCCGCCGATGTCGGAACCGGGGACGGCACCGATGGCCGGGTTCGCCGCGCTCATGCACACCTTGCCGCCCGGGCGCGCGGTGGGTGGAAGTGGGGCGCTCAGTGCGGCGTTGATCGCGCGCCTGCGTGCCGACGGTGGTGAGCTGCACACCGGTGACGCTGTCAGCTCGCTGCGCCGATCCGGCAGCGGTTGGCTGGTGACGACCGAGTCGGGCCGGACGCTGCGCGCCGACGCGGTGATCGCGGGCTCCCACATTCTGTCGACCCTCGACCTGTTGCGCGCGGGCGATTTCGACCCCGCTGTCCTCGATGACTGGCAGCGCCGCATCCGGGTCGGCCCCGGCATCGGCATGGTGGTGCGCCTGGCGACCGACCGGCTACCCGAATATCCCGGCGTCTCCCCCACCGAATCCGCCCGTGGTCTGCAGTTCCTCGTCTCGGACCGCAGGCAGCTCCGGCTGGCACACGGTGCCGCGCTCGCCGGTTCGCTGCCGCCGCGCCCGGTCGTGCTCGCGATGAGTTTCAGCGCGCTCGACCCGTCCATCGCACCCGCCGGCGAACATCAGTTATCGCTGTGGGCGCAGTGGCATCCCTACGAACTCGCCGATGGCAGTGACTGGGCAGCGCACGCCGAGGCAGAGGCAGATCGGATCGTCGCCGAGGTCGAAGGGTACGCACCGGGTTTCACCTCGTCGGTGCGTCAGCGATTCGTGCAGACGCCGGTCGATCTCGAGCGTGAGATGGGTCTGCGCGGCGGCAATGTGATGCATGTCGAGATGTCGCTCGATCAGATGATGCTGTGGCGTCCGCTGCCCGAGTTGTCGGGCCAGCGAGTCCCGGGCGCTCCAGGCTTGTATCTGACCGGCGCGTCCACCCACCCCGGCGGTGGAGTGTCCGGGGCCAGCGGTCGCAGCGCGGCTCAGCTGGTCCTGGGTGATCGTCGTAAGCGCCGCTTCACCCTGCCGTACAAGCGATGAAGGCGGACCCGTCGGCCCGCCTGCGCGACTGGTTTAGTGTCGATCCCCGCCGGGCGATTCCCGCTGTCACCGCGCTGGCGCTGGTGCTCGTGCAGATCGCCTACCCGTTGAGTGCCGGCGTGACGCGCGATCGGATCACCGTTGTCGTGGTGGTGCTGTCGGCCGCGACCGCTGTGGCGCACGCGGCGACGACTCGCGGATTGCGCTGGGCCTGCGGATTCTTCGTCATCGTGTCCGGGCTGGGGCTCACCGCCGAGATCGTCGGCACCGCGACCGGGTTTCCCTTCGGCAGCTACGCCTATGCCGTCGATCGGCTCGGGCCCGCGCTCGCCGATGTCCCGCTGGCGGTGCCGTTGGCGTGGACCGGCGGGCTGTACCCGATCTGGGTCGTCGCGGGCATCCTCGCCGATGGGCAGCGGGCCGACCCGTCCAGCGTCTCGAACGCCCGGCGCGTCGGACTGTTCGCCCTCGGTGCGGTCGGCTGGGATCTGTTCCTCGATCCGCAGATGGTCGCCGACGGCCAGTGGACCTGGTCGGTCACCGACGCCGGGCTTCCCGGCCTGCCCGAGATCCCGTACACCAACTACCTGGGTTGGGCGCTCGTCGCGGTGATCATGGCGGTGCTGCTCACCCTGCTCGATCGGCTCCTCGCGCCACCGCGTGACCCCTCGGTGACGGTCCCGGTCGCGGTATTCGGGTGGACCTGGCTCGGCTCGACCCTCGCGCACGCGGTGTTCCTCGGCCTCCCGGCATCGGCGATCTGGGGCTTCGCCGGTCTGGGATTACTCGGGATCCCTCTGTTTCTGCGGGCGACGTGCGTTCTGAGCCGCCGACCCCGCCGCGACACACCCCGATTCGGGGCGAAAAAGGCCTGATCGGCGCGGTGCGCGGGGCGCGGTGGGCCCGTCGTGTGGGCTCTCGGGCTCGAGCCTGGCACGATGTCAACCGTGCAGCCGAGTCCCGTCGCCGACATGCCCGTTCCTTCGCCGCGTCGTTTCGTGCCCGCGCGGCGCGTAGCGGCCGTTGCCGTCCTGCTGGCACTGCTCGTGCCCGCGCTGGCCGGGTGCCTGCGGGTGCAGGTGTCGATGGGGGTGTCGTCGAACGACCGGGTGTCGGGGCGGATCGTCGCCGCGGTGGTGCCGACGGGGCCCGAGGACAAGGGGCCGCAGCTGAAGGCGCCGGAGCAGCTGGCGGCGAAAGTGCGGGTGGAGAACTACAACCAGGACGGGTACATCGGCACCCAGGTGTTCTTCGACGACCTGTCCTTCGGCGAGGTCGGCCAGCTCGGTGGGCTCTCGGATCAGACGCAGGGCATGTTCACACTCGAATTCCAGCGCAATGGCGATCTGGTGAGTCTCACCGGACGGGTCGACCTGGAATCGCTGCCGCCGCAGGGTTCGGACGTGCAGTTCTCCGTAGCGTTCCCGGCCCGGGTCGCCAAGACCAACGGCACCCGCGAGACCACCGACAGCGAGAACACCGTGTCGTGGAAGCTGCCCGCGGGCGAGGTGTCGACCCTGCGCGCCGAGGTGAAGTACGCCGACCCCAACACCCGTTCGTTCGCGGGCTGGGCGGGCATCGTCGGCGGCATCACCCTCGCGGTGGCCGCGCTGATCGCGGGACTGGCGTTCCGTGATCGCAACCCCGGCCCGCCGAACGCGCCGCGCGGCGGCTTCTCCCCCTCGGAGATGTGGCGCGAGATCTCCAGTCGCAGACTGGGCCGCTGACATGAGCGCGGCGGCCCGCTACCTGACCTGGGCGGGCACCGGTCTGGCAGCGCTCGGCGCGAGCACCGCCGTCTACAACCTGGTCACCTTGCGTACGCTGCCGCGCGGAGTCGCGGGCGTGATCGAACCGGTCACGGTGTGTGTTCCCGCCCGCGATGAAGCCGCGCGCCTGCCCGCGCTGATCGCCGACCTTCGCGCCCAAACCGGCGTCCCCCGCATGAACGTGCTGATCCTCGACGACGCGTCCACCGACGGCACCTACGAAGCCGCACTGGCCGCGATCGCCGGCGACGAGCGCTTCACCGTGCTGCGCTCCGCCGCGCACCCCGCCCCCGGCTGGACCGGCAAGGCCGCCGCGTGCGCGCGCCTGGCCGCCCGCACCGACGCGGCCGCCCTGGTCTTCGTCGACGCCGATGTTCGCCTCGCGCCCTACGCCGTGGCCGCAGCGGTAGCCGAATTACGCAGGCGTGGAGCGGGTTTGGTCTCGGCCTGGCCGGTGCAGGAAGCAGGTTCGACCACCGAGCACCTCGTCCAGCCACTGCTCGCCTGGTCGTGGGCCTCGACCCTGCCGGTCGGCCCCGCCAACCACAGCCTGCGCCCGTCCACCGCCGTCGCATGCGGACAGTTCCTAGCCGTCGATGCCGCGGCCTACCGCGCGGGCGGCGGTCACGCGGCTGTCGCGGCCAGCGCCACCGAAGATCTCGATCTGGCGCGCGCCGTGCGCCGAGCGGGCCACCGCACCGCCTTGGTGACCGCGGGCCCCGCCGCGAGAACCCGAATGTATACCGGCACAGCCGAACTCACCGACGGCTACACGCGTTGGCTGTGGTCGGCCTACGGCGGCCGTCTCGACACCGGCGCCGCCATCGGCATCCTTGCCGCCCTTGCCTTTTGGATTCCCCCACTGGCAGCGATCTTCGGCCGCGACCGAACCCGCAGAGCAGGCCTGCTCGGCTACCTGGCCGCCGTCACGAGCAGACTCACCGCCCGCACCATCGAAACCCGCCGGGCACCAACAGGTACCGACCTCACCTCGGCCCTGGCCCACCCACTCTCAGTGGCCAACTACCTCATCCTGTGGACCCGCTCCCACCACCGCCACCGCACCGGCCGCCTCCGCTGGAAACAGCGCCCCCTGGTCACCCCCGACGACCCCATCGCCCGCCACGCCTGACCGGTCAATAACCGAATCGGCCCGTCCAGGCCGCGGATACCCCGATACGGGGGGTACGTCAGGCGCGGCGGATGACGCCTATTCGATGTCCAGATCCAGTTCTGCCCAGGGGATTTCGACCTTGACCGGGTCGATTGCGGTGACTGCGATGACCGGGTCCTGGCCGCGTAGGCCGATTCGCTCGGTGACGTATCTGCCGTCAGAGGTGAGACGCAGTTGTTCGATGGAGGAGACCAGTCCGTCGTCGTTGACCATCCGGACGATCCAGTACTGCGCGATGCCGAGCTTCGCGTACTCGGCTCGCTTGTCGACGCAATCGGCGGTGACCGTACCGGGTGAGACGATCTCGACCACGAGCAGGGCGTCGGCGGCGGTCGGCTTGCGGCGCCATCGGCCGCGGTCGGCTTCCACGCAGCGGTAGAGGATCGCGTCGGGGCGGCGGAATCCGAACGGAACTTCGGACACGAGCATGTCGAGGTCACCGCTGGCGCGCGGGCACGGAGCGTCAGAAGGACGGTCACGCGCGGCGTCCCGCAGCGCGGCTTCGATTACGCGTGCGACGGAGATGTGGTTGGGTGACGGTGACTCGCAGTGCACGAGCATGCCGTCTTTGACCTCGATCGTTCGAGCGAGTTCCGTCGGCATCTCGAGGTAGATGTCCAGGTCGATGACGGGCATGTCGTTCCGCAGCCACGACCAGTCGTAGGCTCCGCTCATACCGCTGAGCCTAACGCTGACCGGCGAGCTTCAGGCGACCTCGGTGATGCCGATGGTCGGGAAGAAGAAGCAGGAGCGGCCTGCGTTGTCGGTGGTGCCGAAGACGGCGGCCAGGACGGTGCCTCGGCCGGTGTCGACGGGGACGGCGCGGACGCCGCCGACGGGGATGGCGGCGAAGAGGAAGTCGCGGATGGCGGTTTCGGCGAGGGGGCGCAGTTCGGCGGGGACCTCGGGCGGGACCATGGCGCGCACGATGTCGGCGATCGGGCCCATCGAGGCCATGCCGCCGCGGCCGGTGCTGACATTGAGCCAGGCCACCTGCATGCCGGAGGTCTTCGTGGCGGCGGTGTCGGGGGCGAGGCCGTAGGGCAGGAAGGTGAACAGGGTCTGGCCCGATTTCACGGCCGCGAGGTCGACGCCGGGGATCGGGAGGGTGTTCGCCGGCCACGGGCCCGGTACCGCGCCCGCGACGGCGGGAACAAGGCCCGTGCCGTCACCGGTGCAGTTCGCGGCGACCGTGGGGTAGAGGAAGGGCTGGATACCCATGGCCTTCAGCGTCTCGACGACGGTTCGGTAGGCGCCGAGGAGATCGCCCGGGCCCGCGGCAGGCGTGACGTTCGGTGCGTCCCGGGTGACGGCGGGCGTCACCGGCTCGGCCGGTTCGGCGGCAGCCGGTGGCACGGCCAGCAGTAGCGCGGCGGCGCAGGCCGTCAGCGAGGTCAGTGCGGTGGAACGACGCGGCATGATCACGACGTACTCCTCATCGACGCAGAGAAGGCCGACGCTACCGCGTGCGGTGGGTGAATCCGGACAGGTGAAGTAACCGGGCGTTCGGCGCGTCGCAATCTCGCAGCGAACCCCCGCCGAGGGTCGGTGTCCCCCACAGTCGACCGACCACGCCGAACCGGGGCAATTATGACTGCGCCCGAAGCCGGTTCCAACCTCTGCGCTCACGTTGATTTCTATCGTTGCGCGCACTCGTGCATGTGCCACATGCTGATTCAGCTCAGGCCGCAGCGCCGGGGCGCAACCATCCAGAGCGACCGAGAGACCTGGCTCGATGACGTCGCAGCAACCCGCCCGCTTTCGGGGTGTGGGTGCTTCTGCCGGGTTCGATGGAGGAGATTTTGTGTTTTCCGAAGGACTCCCATGACCGCGTCCGCCGTATCCGGCGCCGAGACCGCGCCCGCACCGCCCGGCGACGCTCCCCCCGCTGAGTCGGCATCCGCCGACGAAGCGACCGACCTTCCCCGGATCACCGGATCGTGGCACCCGTGGCGGTGGGTCGTCGCGGCGGTCGCGCTGGTGGTGGTGGCCCAGTTCGCACACGGTCTGATCACCAATCCGGGCTGGGACTGGGGCACTTTCGCCCAGTACTTCACCGCGAAGTCGGTACTGGCCGCGCTCCGGGTGACCATCGAGCTGACCCTGTGGGGCACCGTCCTCGGTTTCGCGATCGGCACCCTGCTGGCGATCGGGCGGGTGTCGAACAATCCCGTGCTGCGCGTGATCGCCTGGACCTACGTCTGGGCGTTCCGTTCGATCCCGCTGATCGTGCAGCTGCTGTTCTGGTTCAACATCGCCTACCTGTATCCCCGCCTTTCCGTCGGTATTCCGTTCGGACCAGCGTTCTTCGATTTCGAAGTCAACGGTGTCATCAGTGGTTTCACCGCGGCGGTGATCGGCCTGGCCCTGCATCAGGCGGCGTACTCGGCCGAGCTCATCCGGGCGGGCCTGCTCGCCGTCGACGGCGGCCAGCTGGAAGCGGCTGCCGCGCTGGGCATTCCGCGCTGGCGGCAGTTCCGCACCATCGTGTTGCCGCAGGCCATGCGCTCGATCCTGCCGAACGCGGCCAACGAGGTGATCAGCCTGTTCAAGGGCACCTCGATCGTGTCGGTGATGGCGATCGCCGAGCTGTTCTACCAGGTGCAGGTGATCTTCGGCCGCAACGGCCGGGTGGTGCCGCTGCTCATGGTGGCCACGGCCTGGTACATCGTGCTCACCACCGCGCTGTCGATCGTCCAGTTCTACATCGAACGGCACTACGCCAAGGGCGCCCAGCATGAGCTGCCGCCGACACCGTGGCAGCGGGTCCGCGCCAAGGTCACCGAGATCGCCGCCGCACCCCGAGGAGCCACCCGATGACCGCAGCGGTGCAGGCACGAGGAATTCGCAAGTCCTACAGCGGTACCGAGGTGCTGCGTGGCGTCGACCTGGCGGTGCGCACGGGCGAAGTGGTCGCGCTGGTCGGCCCATCCGGGTCGGGTAAGTCGACGCTGCTTCGGGTGCTCAACCATCTCGAGGCACAGGACGCGGGCACGGTGCACATCGGCGGTGAGCTGATCGGCTACCGGCAGCGCGGAAACACCCTGCGCCCGCTGCCCGACCACGCGGTGCGCGCCCAGCGCAGCCATATCGGTTTCGTGTTCCAGCAGTTCAACCTGTTCCCGCATCTCACGGTGCTCGACAACATCGTGCTCGCCCCGGTTTCGTCCCAGCGCCGCCCGCGCGCCGAGGTGATCGCCGAGGCGAAACAGCTCCTGGACCGGGTCGGGATGGCCGATTTCGCCGACGCCTACCCGCGCCGGCTCTCCGGCGGCCAGCAGCAGCGCGTCGCCATCGCACGGGCGCTGGCCTTGAAGCCGCGCCTGATCCTGTTCGACGAACCCACCTCCGCGCTCGACCCGGAACTGGTCGGCGAGGTGCTCGCGGTGATCCGCGATCTCGCGCACGGCGGCACCGCCCTGGTGATCGTCACCCACGAGATCGGGTTCGCCCGTGAGGTCGCCGACACGGTGGTGTTCCTCGACGAAGGACAGATCGTCGAGCAGGGCGACGCAGCCACTGTCCTCGATCACCCCGAACATCCACGCACGCAGGCATTCCTGTCGCGCGTGCGCTGAGTATCCCTTCCCACGAACAGGTTTCGACACTGATGAAGCTTTCCACGCTGATCGGCATCATCTCGGCGGCCACGCTGCTGACCACCGGCTGCACCGCCGATCCGGAATCCGCCGAGACCGTCCAGGCGGGTTCGGTCACCTTCGACCTCTCGCCCACCCAGGAGGGAAGGGTGCGGGTGGCGAAGGTCGACGCGATCGCCGCCGAAGTGCCGCAGGCGATTCGCGATCGCGGCACCCTCCTGGTGACCGGATCGGGCAGTTCCGCGCCCCCGCTGCGGTTCTATGCCACCGACGACAAGACCGTCGTCGGATCCGAAATCGACTTCGCCAGTCTGGTGGCCGACAAACTCGGCCTGAAGCTGGTCGCACAGGTGGCGGATTGGTCGCAGAACTTCGTGCGCGTCGATTCCGGCGAGGTGGACGCGTTCATCTCCAATGTCACCGTCACCGAGGAGCGCAAGGAGAAGTACGACTTCGCGACCTACCGCAAGGACAATGTCGCGCTCGAGGTGCCCGAGGACAGCCCGCTCGTCTTCAACGACCGAAAGAGCCTGGTGGGCAAGCGAATCGGCGTGGGAGCGGGCACCAACCAGGAACAGCTGCTGGTGAAGTGGAACGAACAGAACGTCGCCGAAGGGCTGGCGCCGATCGACATCGCCTACTACCAGCAGGTCACCGACTACTACCTCGCGCTCGCCTCGAAACGTCTCGACGGCTACATCGGCCCGAACCCCACCGGCGTCTACCACTCGACGACGACCGGCGAGACCAAGCTCATCGCCACCTTCTCCGGCGCCGGTGAGGCACTGCAGGGCGAGATCGCGGTGCTCACCAAGAAGAACAGCGGCCTCAATGCCGCCGTGCACAAGGCGCTGGTCGATGCCATCGCGGACGGCAGCTACCAGAAGGTCCTCGATCGCTGGGGCCTGGATTCGGAGAAGGTCACCGAGTCGCGGATCAACCCACCCGGTCTGCCGAAGAAGCCTGCCGCATGAGGTCATTCGAGAAGCTAGGAGTCCGCGCATGAAGTTCCTGCTGATGACGCTGATCACCCGGGTACCCGATCCGGTCACCGGCGTGGTTCCCACGACCCGCGATCGCCTGCACGAGGTGATCGAACAGGCAAGGCGCGCCGAGGAATTCGGCTATGACGGGTTCGCTGTCGGTGAGCGACACGAGGATCCGTTCCTCTCGGCCGCTCCCCCGGTGGTGCTGAGCCATATCGCGGCCCTCACCTCGCGGATCAGCCTGTTCACCGCGGTCACCACCTTGAGCCTGCTCGATCCGGTGCGCGCGTTCGAGGACTATTCCACCCTGGACAACCTGTCCGAGGGCAGGCTCGAACTGATCATCGGCAAGGGCAACGGCGCGGCCCAGGCGCAGCTCTATCACGTCACCACCGATGACCAGTGGGAGCGCAATCGTGAAGGGTACGAACTGTTCCGGGCGCTGTGGGACAGCGAGGAAGTGACGTGGTCGGGGCAGTTCCGCCCCTCGCTCACCGCGGCCAAGGCATTGCCCCGACCGCTTCAGCCCCGGTTGCGGATCTGGCATGGCAGCGCGACGAGCAAGGAGTCGGTGGAACTGGCCGCGCGCCACGGTGATCCGGTGTTCTCGGCGAATGTCACCAACCCGATCGAGCCGTACGCCGAGCTGATCCGGCACTACCGCGAGCGGTGGGCGCACTACGGTCACGACCCGGCCGATGCGCTGGTCGGCGCGGGGACCGCGGGCTTCCACGTCGCGCGGACCTCGCAAGAGGCCGTCGAGGTGTTTCGCCCGCTCTACGAGGCGCGCACCTCATTGCAGCGCAAGGTCGGCAATCCGGTCGTGTTCGAGACCGTCGAAGACTTCATCGCCCGCTCGTCGGCGCTGGTCGGCAGCCCGGAGCAGGTGATCGACAAGGTCGGCCGCTATCACGAGCAGTTCGGGCACGAGGTCATCCACCTGTCCGCCGAACGTGACGGCCGCACCGAATCCGACTACCTGGGCAGCCTCGAGCTGTTCCAGGCCGAGGTGGCGCCCGAGCTGCGCCGCCGCATTCCGAGTCGTCCCCTGGCCGCCGGCCGTCAATTCTCTGGAGTTACCTCGTGATCCGACATCGTCTTGCTGCTCTCGCGGGTGTACTCGCCGCCGCCACCACAGTTGTCGCGTGCGGCGGTGGCACCGGGGGCTCCGGTGCTCAGACCGGTCCGCCGCAGCCCGGCGGCACGTTGCGCTACGGGCTCTCCGGGGCGCCGACCTGCTCGGATCCGGCGCAGTCGGGCACCAACCAGACCATCTATGTGGCCCGCCAGATCGTCGACTCGCTGACCGATCAGGACCCGAAGACCGGTGCGATCACCCCGTGGCTGGCCAAGAGCTGGGAGGTCAGTCCCGACGCCAAGGTGTTCACCTTCGAGCTGGCCGATGGCGTCACCTTCAGCGACGGCACCGCGCTCACCGCCGACTCGGTGCGCGATACCTTCGACGCGGTCGTCAAGCTCGGTGCCGCCAAGGCGCAGCTGGGAGCCAGCTACCTGACCGGCTACGTCGGAACGACCGCGGTCGACAAGCTCACCGCCCGTGTCGAATTCAGTGCGCCGAACGCCCAGTTCCTGCAAGCGTCCTCGACCGCGCAGCTCGGCATCCTGGCGCAGTCCACCAATGCCAAACCGGCCGAGGCCAGATGCGCGGGTGACAACATCGGCAGCGGGCCGTTCACCTACGCCTCCTACAAGCAGGACACCTCGGTGACGCTGGCCAAGCGCGCCGGATACAACTGGGGCTCGGCCGTTTTCGGCCATCAGGGCGAGGCGTATCTGGATCGGATCGAGTTCACCGTCGTCCCCGAATCGGGTGTGCGCACCGGCAGCCTGGCCTCCGGTCAGCTGGACGCGGTCAGCGACGCGCTGCCCCAGGACGCTCCACAGATCGAGGCCGTCGGCGGGCGGATCCTGTCGACATCGAATCCCGGCACCCCGTTCGGCTTGACCCTCAACGTGACTCGCGGCCCCCTGCGTGATCCCGCGGTCCGGCAGGCACTGTTGCCCGCGATCGATCGCAAGCAGCTCGTCGAGACCGTGCTCGGTCCCCAGTTCAAGCCGGCGACCTCGAGCCTGGCGTCGGCGACCCCGGCATATCTGGATCAGTCGGCCAGGCTCGCCTACGACCCGGCCAAGGCGAAGTCGATTCTCGAGCAGGCGGGTTGGCTGCCAGGCCAGGACGGTATCCGGGCCAAAGGCGGTGAGCGACTGAGCTTCGCGGTGACGTTCAGCCAGGTGTTCGCGGGCAATCAGGCGATTCTGGAACTGGCGCAGCAGCAACTGCGCCAGGTCGGTGTGGAGCTGAAACTCGATCTCGTGTCCACCCCGGAGGCCATCGCCCGGCAGAACGCGAAGGACATCGACGCCGGTTACGGCAATTCCACCCGCGCCGACGGCGATATCCTGCGCACTTCCTTCGGCCTCGCCGGTCGCAACATCAACGCACGTGGCCCGATTCCCGAGCTCGATCAGACCCTCGACAGTCAGCTCGCCACCAACGATCCGGCCGCCCGGGTGAAGCTGCTCGAAGCCGCGCAACGGCAGGTGCTCGACAACGGGCTCTACATCCCCACGATCGAGCTGTCCCAGGCGATCGGTGCGGCCGCGCACACCCAGGACCTGAAGTTCGAGGCCTCGGCGCGACTGCAGTTCTTCGACACCTGGTTGAGCGGGCACTGAGATGAGCGGGCTGGTCCGTCAGCGGGGGCAGGTGGTGGTAGGCGACCTACCGCGGTACCTGGGTTCGCGGGTGCTGCAAGCGATCTGGGTGCTGTGGGCGGCGTTCACGATCTCGTTCGTGGTGCTGTACCTGCTACCCGCGGATCCGGTGTCGATGGCGGCCGACACCGCCGGTGCCGGTACGCCTGTCGACCAGGCGGCGATCGCCGAACTGCAGGCTCGCTACGGGTTGGACAAGCCGCTGTGGGAGCAGTATGTGACCGCGCTCGGTAATGCCATCACCGGCGATCTGGGCCGCTCCATCAACACCGGTCAGCCCGTTACCGAGGCACTCGGTGACGCGCTACCGCCCACGCTCGGACTGGCAGCTCTCGCATTGCTATTCGCCGTGATCGGTGGGACGGCGCTCGCCTTCGCCGCGACCTACACGCGTCGGCCGTGGCTGCGCAACACCCTGAGTGCGCTACCACCACTGGGTGTTTCGGTACCGACGTTCTGGACCGGTCTACTCCTGTTGCAGCTGTTCTCTTTTCGGCTGCACTGGTTCCCCGCATTCGGCGGAACCGGGTTGCGCGGGACCCTGCTGCCCGCGCTGACCCTGGCCTTGCCGATCGGGGCGGTACTCGCCCAGGTTCTCGCGGCCGGGCTGGAACAGACTTGGCGTCAGCCTTTCACCGAAGTGGCACTGGCCAAGGGCGCATCCCGGTGGTGGGTGCAGCGCCGCCACATCGCCCGCCTGGCGAGCGTGCCCGCCTTCACGATCGCCGGTGTGCTGGTGGGCACCATGCTCGCGGGGTCGGTGGTGGTGGAGTCGGTATTCGCCCGCGCGGGCGTGGGCCGACTCACCCAGACCTCCGTGCTCAATCAGGACATCCCCGTCGTCCAGGGCGTGGTGCTGCTCTCTGCCCTGATCTTCGTGGCCGTGAATCTGGCGGTCGACCTCCTGTACCCGCTGCTCGACCCACGCATCACCGGCACGCGGCGTAGTCGTCCGGCCGCCGGGACTCCCGCCGAAGCCGTGGCCGTCGCCGGAAAGCCCCGCGACCCGGACCAGACGGGCTCCGACACCGACACCGAAAGGAGTGAACGTGGTTGACATCCTCGTGCGCCGCCCAGTATTGACCGAACGGCCTGAAGCGGCAGCCGGTCACGCCGTTCCGCGTGTGCACCGAGCCTCCCGAACTGCCCGGTGGGCCCGCGCGCACCTCGGTCTGGTGGTGGCGGGTGTAGTGCTGGCCGTCGCGGTCGGCTGGGCCGTGGCGCCGTCGCTCTTCGCGTCCGGTGATCCGCTGACCGGGGTACCCGCGGAGAAGTTCCAGGGACCCAGCGCGGCACACTGGTTCGGCACCGACAATCTCGGGCGCGACCTGTACACGCGGATGGTGCACGGTGCGGGGCTCTCGCTCACCGCCACGCTGACCGCGGTCGGGATCGCGTTGGTGGTCGGGTCGGCACTCGGGCTGCTGTCCGGCGCTTCGGGCGGCCTCGTCGACTCCGCGATCATGCGGGTCGTCGATGTGCTGCTGTCCATTCCGTCACTGTTGCTCGCGCTGGCGCTGGTCACCGCGCTCGGCTTCGGCACCCGCAATGTGGCTGTCGCCGTGGGTGTCTCGTTGATCGCGAACTTCGCCAGAGTGATGCGCTCGGAGGTGCTGCGGGTACGGCACGCGCCCTATGTCGAGGCCGCGCACGCGTCCGGCGTGCGCTGGTACGCGGTGCTCGTCCGGCACGTACTTCCCAATGCGTTCCAGCCTGTCCTGGCCTTGGCCGCGGTCGAATTCGGCATGGCGGTGCTGGCGGTGTCCTCGCTCAGCTTCCTCGGCTACGGCACCAAACCGCCCACCCCCGAATGGGGTTCGCTGATCTCGGAGGGCCGCAACTTCCTCGCTTCCGCCTGGTGGCTGACCACACTGCCCGGCCTCGTCATCGTCGCCGTGGTCCTGTCGGCCCAGCGTCTGGGCCGCTTCGCTGGAAGGACCGAAACACGATGAGCGACAAGACGGAAGGTCCGACGCAGGCGGACCGGCCCTTGCTCCAGGTGCAAGATCTGCAGATCGCGTATCGGACCGGCGCGGGATCTGTTGCCGCGCTGCGTGGCGTGTCGATCGAGGTGGCGCGCGGAGAGGTTGTCGCACTAGTCGGCGAGTCGGGGTCCGGGAAGTCGACGTTGGCGCACGCGGTGATCGGGTTGCTCGGGGATTCGGCGCGGATCGTGTCGGGCACGGTCGAATTCGCCGGTGAGCGGGTCGATCCGGACGACGAGAAGGCGCTGCGGCGGTTGCGGGGTGCGCGGGTGGGGTTCGTGCCGCAGGATCCTGGCCTCTCGCTCAATCCGGTGCTGCGGGTGGGTGATCAGGTGGCGGAGGCGCTGCTGGTGCACCGACTCGCCGATCGGCGGGGAGCGGCACTGCGGGCCCTGGATCTGCTCGAGGAAGTCGGGCTGGATCAGCCGGAGCTGCGGGCACGGCAGTATCCGCACGAGCTGTCCGGCGGGCAGCGGCAGCGGGTGCTGATCGCGATCGCGCTGGCATGTGGCCCGGAGCTGATCATCGCCGACGAGCCGACGAGTGCGCTCGATGCGACGGTTGCGCGGCAGGTACTCGATCGGCTGGCGGAGCGGATCGCGGCGCGCGGCACAGCGGTGCTGCTGATCACCCATGACCTGGCCGTGGCCGCCGAACGGGCGGATCGGCTGGTCGTGCTAGAACAGGGCCGGGTTGTCGAATCCGGGTCCACCGCACAGGTATTGACCAGTCCGTCACAGCCCTATACCCAGCGGCTGCTGGCCGCGTCTCCGACGTTGTCGCCCACCGAGTTCCGGCCCCGTCGTCCCAGAGCGGAGACACCTTTGCTGTCGGTTCGTGCCCTGCACAAGCGATTCCATGCGGGAGCGGGCAGCATCACCGCCGTCGATGATGTCGAGTTCAGTCTCGATCGTGGCGAAACGCTTGCTCTGGTCGGTGAATCCGGTTCGGGCAAGTCGACGACGGCCCGGATCGCACTGCGGCTCACCGAGGCGGACAGCGGAACGGTCACCTTCGACGGTCACAACCTCACCAGTGTCCGCCGAAATCGGTTGCGCGCCCTGCGCAAGCGGTTCCAGGTGGTGTACCAGAACCCGTACTCATCGCTGGATCCGCGCTGGGAAGTCGCCGACATCATCGCCGAACCCTTGCGCGCCTATGGCGTCGGCGACCGCACGAAACGGGTCGCCGAGCTCCTCGAACAAGTCGCGCTACCAGCGGATTTCACCAAGCGCAGACCCGCCGAGCTGTCGGGCGGACAGCGACAACGGGTGGCGATCGCCCGCGCGCTGGCCCTGCGCCCCGACCTGCTGGTACTCGACGAACCGGTCTCCGCGCTCGACGCCTCGGTGCAGGCGCAGATCCTCGACCTGCTCGACACCCTGCAGACCGAACTCGCCCTCGGCTACCTGTTCATCTCCCACGACCTGGCCGTGGTGCGCCGGATCAGCGACCGCGTCGCGGTGATGCGCCAGGGTCGCATCGTCGAAACCGGCGCTACCTCAACCCTGTTCACCGATCCGCGGCACCCCTACACCAGGGAGCTACTCGCGGCGATCCCCGCCCCGGGAACCCGGATCGAGCCCCTCGACGGAAAGGACCTCACCCGATGAGCAAGACCGGACTGTTCCTCGGCATCGAAACGGTCGGCACCGGAACGCATCCCGCGTCCTGGCGGCGCGCCGATTCCGGCGCCGAAGACCTGTTCACCGCCGGCTACTGGACGGCCGTGATAGCGACCGCCGAGACGCTCGGGTTCGACGCCGTGTTCCTGCCCGACTCGTTCGGCATCCAGGCCGGTGGCACCGCCGTGACCCGAGGCAGGCTCGACGCCGTCGCGATCGCCGCCCGCACCGCCCCCCTGACCAGCCGGATCGGCCTCATTCCCCAGGTACCGGTCACCCACACCGAACCGTTCCACGCGTCCAAGGCCGTGACCGCGCTCGACTTCGCGAGCCTGGGCCGCGCGGGCTGGGAGGTGACTGTGTCGACGGCCGAAGTCGAGGCGAAGGCGTTCGGCCGCAAGGATGTTCAGGATCTGGAGTCACTGTGGCACGAGGCCGACGAAGCGGTCGAGGTGGTGACCCGGCTGTGGGACAGCTGGGAGGACGACGCCGAGATCCGCGACGTGCCCACCGGCCGCTTCATCGACCGCGACCGCCTGCACTACATCGACTTCACCGGCGACAACTTCTCGGTCAGGGGCCCATCGATCACCCCGCGCTCGCCGCAGGGCCAACCGATCGTGACCGTCCGCGCCGACGACCCCGAGTCGGCCGAGGTCGCGGTCCGCCGCGCCGACATCATCCGCATCACCGCCACCGATCTCCCCACCGCCACCGAACGCCGCACCGTGTTGCGCACCGCCATCGCCGCCACGGGCCGCGACCCCGACACCGTGCAGATCCTGCTGGATCTCCCTGTGCACCTGTCGGATTCGGCAGTCGACGCGCACTCCGAGGTAGCAGAACTCGACGGCTGGGCCGTGCGGCCGCACCTCGATACCGATCGGCTCCACCATGTCGGCACGGCCGCCGGACTCGATGACGTGCTCGCGGAGATCACTCGGTCGGGCATCGACGGAGTTGTCCTGCGACCGATTGCCCTGCACGCCACGCTGACCGCTCTCACCGCCCACCGCGCCGAGGGCGAACCGGGGCAGCTCGTCGACGCCGGCGACATCGCCGAGGCGAGTCCGGCGCCTACCCTCCGCGACCGGCTCGGTCTCCCCCGCCCACTCAACCGATACGCCACGACAGGAGCAGCGCTGTGACCTCGAAACCACGCAAGCAAGTCCACCTTGCCGCGCATTTCCCCGGCGTCAACAACACCACCGTCTGGGCCGACCCGGCGTCGAGATCGCAGGTCGAGTTCGCGTCCTTCGAGCATCTGGCGCGCACCGCCGAACGCGGCCTGTTCGACTTCTTCTTCCTGGCCGAGGGGTTGCGGCTGCGCGAGCATCGCGGGCAGATCCACGACCTGGATGTGGTGGGCAGGCCCGACACGTTCACCGTGCTCAACGCGGTGGCGGCGGTGACCGAGCGGCTGGGGCTGGCGGGCACCATCAACAGCACCTACAACGAACCGTTCGAGGTGGCCAAGCAGTTCGCCTCGCTCGATCACCTCTCCGGCGGCCGGGCCGCGTGGAACGTGGTCACCTCCTCGGACGCGTTCACCGGCGAGAACTTCCGGCGCGGCGGCTACCTCGAACACAGCGAGCGGTATCGGCGCGCGGAACAGGTGGTCGCCGCGACCAGGACGCTGTGGGACAGCTGGCCCACCGACTCGCTGGTGATCGATCGGGAGCGTGGGATCTTCGCCCGCGAAGTCCCCGAAACCGCCTTCCGCAGTTCGCAGTTCGACTTCGCGGCGCCGTTCGTCGTCCCGCCGAGCCCGCAGGGCCATCCGGTGTTGTTGCAGGCGGGCGATTCCGACGAAGGCCGCGAGTTCGGCGCGAAGACCGCCGATGCGATCTTCACCGGACACGGCACCCTCGAGGCGGGCCAGAAGTTCTACGCCGACGTCAAGGGCAGGCTGGCGAAATACGGTCGCGCACACGGCGATCTACTGGTGCTGCCCGCGGCCACGTTCGTCCTCGGTGACACCACCGACGAGGCACACGAGCGCGCCCGTAGCATCCGCTACCAGCAGGTGAGCCCGCAGACCGCGATCGCCTTCCTCGAACAGGTCTGGGGCCGTGACCTTTCCGGCTACGACCCGGACGGCCCGCTGCCCGATATCGAGCCCGACGCCGCCGCCGAGATCACCCGCGGCCGGGTCAGGCACACGAAAGATCCACTGGCCGTGGCGAAAGCGTGGCGCGGGCAGGCCGAGGCGGACAACCTCAGCATCCGCGAGCTCATCATCGAGGTCACCGCCCGCCAGCAGTTCATCGGCACGCCCACCGAGGTCGCCGAGCAGATCGACCACTACGTGCAGTCCGATGCCGCCGACGGTTTCATCCTCGTCCCCCACCTGACACCCGCCGGGCTCGACGAGTTCGTCGACACGGTGGTCCCCGAACTACAGGAACGCGGCAGCTTCCGCACCGAGTACACCGGCACCACCCTGCGCGACCACCTCGGTCTGCGCCACCCCCACCAGCACACCATCGCCGAAGGAGCACGCGCGTCATGACGATCACCGTCGAGAACCACACCCCCACCACGACATTCGCCGACGACTGGTCGCGCTGGCATCATGCCCGCGAGGACGGGCTGCGCGATCCGCTCGGCTGGCTCAGCCTGGCCGGGCTGCACTGGCTCACCGACAGCCCGCAACGCCTGGACGGCGTCCCCGGCACCTGGTGGGTCACCGACGAGAAGGTGTTCATCACCGCACAGCCCGCCGACCGGCTCGATGTCGACGGCGAGCGGATCGGCGGCGTGCAGATCGTGACGCCCGTGGAGGGCGCGCCGGGAGTCAGCGTGCTCAACGAGGAGAAGGTCCTCGAAGTGATCCGCCGCTCCGGGCAGTACGCGGTGCGCGTGCACGATCCGGCCGCGCCGACGCTGACCACGTTCACCGGGGTCGCGGCCTACCCCGCCGACCCACGCTGGGTCGTGACCGGGCGTTTCACCGCGTTCGGACAGGCACGCACCGTCACCACGGGCGCCGTGGTGGACGGGCTCGAGCACCACCACAGCGCCGCGGGAATCATCGAGTTCCGGATCGGTGACAGCCACGAAGCGCTGCTCGCCTTCGGCACCCCCGACGACCTGAAGGTGCTGTTCACCGACGCCACCAGCGGCGTCACCACCTACCCGGCCGCCCGATCGCTCGCCATCGGCGCGGTCGAGGCCGACGGCACCGTGACCCTCGATTTCAACCGTGCCGTGAACCTGCCGTGCGCGTTCACCGATTTCGCCACCTGCCCGGTGGCACCACGCGAGAACAGGCTGCGCGTGGCGATCGAAGCGGGAGAACAGGATCCGAAGCTATGAGCGTTCCGCTGTCGATCCTCGATCTTTCCCCCATCAGCGAAGGGTCAAGTGCCGCACAGGCATTGCGCAACACCGTCGATCTCGCCCGGCAGGCCGAGCAGTGGGGATATCGCCGATATTGGCTGGCCGAACACCATTTCGTCTCGGTGGCGAGTTCGTCGTCGCTGACCCTGCTCGGACTGGTCGCCGCGGCCACCTCGCGCATCCGGGTGGGGACCGGCGCGGTGCAGGTTGGCCACCACACATCAGCCTCGATCGTGGAGGCGTTCGGCACCGTCGACGCGCTGTACCCGGGACGACTCGACCTGGGTCTCGGCCGGTCAGGGCACCGTGTCAGCCAGTTCGGGGCCGCGGCGGCGACCACCAAGGGCGGTCATCCGGTCCTCGACACCGTCACCGGGCGCACCGAGGTACGTGACGGCGTAGTCGTGCCGCCGCCCTTCGATCCACGCCGGGTCACCGATCGCACGAGATTCCTCGCCTCGGCCGAGGCGCTGCAACAACCCGGAGCGGAGTCGCTGGACTTCGCCGAACAACTGGCCGAGATCCAAGCACTACTCGACGGCAGATACTTCACACCCAACGGTGTCGAGCTGCACGCCGTTCCGGGTGAGGGCATCGATGCCGAGCTGTGGTTGTTCGGTAGTTCGGCGGGCGAAAGTGCCGAGCTCGCAGGCAAATCGGGACTGCCGTTCGCCGCGGCCTACCATGTCGCGCCGGGCACCGCGCTGGACGCTGTCGCGGCGTATCGGGCGGCGTTCCGGCCGTCGGAACTACTGACCGAACCGCACGTCATCGTGTCGGCCGATGTCGTGGTCGCCCCCGATGACGACACCGCCCGCCACCGCGCGAGCACCTACGGACACTGGGTCCACAGCATCCGCAGCGGCGGTGCGGCCGAATACCTCGACCCCACAACGGCTTCCCCGCTCACCGCCGACCAACTCCGCCTCGTCGACGACCGCCTTGCCTCCCAGATCGTCGGCTCACCCACCACCGCCGCCGAGCGCCTCGACGCCCTCCAAAAGGTCACCGGCGCAGACGAACTCCTGATCACCACCATCACCCACAACCACGCCGACCGGCTCGAATCCCATCGGCTGCTGGCCGACGCGTGGGGACAGCGAGCGGCCCGCGCCGCCTGACCGGCAACCATGAGGGCGCCCCGAAAAGCCGACTCGGCTACGGGGCGCCTTCTGGCTGTGCGACCGTCATCGCCGTCCGCAATCGCGCGAGCAACCTCTCGAACTCGGCGAGCTGGGCAGGGTCGTATTCGGCCAGGATCGCGTCCTGTTCGGCATTGATGGGGTGGAAGAACTCGTCGGCGAGCTGTCGAGCGTTCTCGCTACACCGCAGGGTCACCACCCGCCGATCGGTGTGCTCGCGGCTGCGGGTGATGTATCCCGCCTGCTCCAGCCGGTTGAGCAGGGTCGTCATCGCCCCCGAGGTGAGGGTGATCCGCTTGCTCAGCAGCGCGGGCGAGAGCGGCTCGGCGGCCTGTTCGGCGGCGGCGATCTCCATCAGCGCGAAGGCGTCGGTGGAGTGCACGCCGAGAGTTTCCGCGAATCGGCGGCCCAGTTCGGTGAAGCTCGCGCCGTAGTCGATGAGCCCCGCGGCCAGCCGCTGCCGCCGCATCGCGACATCGCCGGATGTCTGCTCCACATCTCGTCCTCTCGTCGACCGCCCGATTGACAACTTACCGCCCGCCATTTACCTTCATCGTAAAGTAACTTTATGACGGAGGTATAGTGCGGACAGAAACCGAGACTCCACCGCTGCGCTTGTGGCTGGGGCTGATCGCCGTCTCGCTCGGCGTTGCGTTGATCGTGGTCGACCTGACGATCGTGAACGTGATCCTCGCGCCGATCGTCGACGATCTGGCGATCACCTCGATTCAGGCGCAATGGATCCAGGAGTCGTACGCGATCGTCTTCGCGGCGCTGCTGCTGGTCGCAGGCCGGCTCAGCGACCTCTACGGTGCACGTAAGCTGTTCCTGATCGGGTTGGTCGTCTTCGGCGGCACCAGCCTGCTCGCCGCGCTCGCACCGAGTGGCGGCCTGCTCATCGCGGCCCGTTTCCTGCAGGGCATCGGCGGGGCACTGATCCTGCCGACCTCACTGGCCCTGGTGAACGCGGCATTCACCGGAAAGGCCCGCGGGCAGGCCTTCGCGATCTGGGGATCGACGATCGGCGCGGCCGCGGCGGTCGGCCCGCTGCTCGGCGGCTGGCTCGCCGACTTCTCCTGGCGGTGGGCCTTCGGCATCAATATCCCCGCGGTCGCGCTGCTCATCGTGGCCGTGCTGATCTATCTTCCCGCCGCACCGAAGAACGCCGGTCGCGTCGATTGGCTCGGGGCGGCCCAGTCCGCCCTCTGCCTCGGCTTGCTCGCCTTCGCCATGATCGAGGGACGGCATTATGGCTGGCTGGTCGTCACCGAGCCGCTGCGCATCGGTGAATTCGCTTGGCGCGGTGGACCTTCACCAGTTCTCGTCGCGTTCGCCGGCGCCGCACTTGCCCTCGGGCTCTTCTGGCGCAGGCAGGCGATGCTGGGGCGCACCGATGGGCAGCCACTGGTCGATATCCGGCTGTTCTCGATCGATTCGTTCCGCAGGGGCAATGTGGTGACGCTGATCGTCGGCGTCGGCGAGTTCGGCATCATCGCGGTACTGCCGCTGTGGATGCAGTTCGCCCTCGACTACACCGCGCTGCAGGCCGGGCTCGCGCTGATGCCGCTCGCGATCGGCAGTTTCGTCGCCAGTGGCGCGAGCTTCTCACTCACGGCCTCGGTTTCGGCCCTGGGTCAGGTCAGGATCGGTTTGCTGCTGGAAGCGGCCGGGCTGGCGTTGCTCGGACTGTTCGCCGCGGCGGACAGCAGCTGGTGGTCGATCGCGCTCGCGCTGTTCGTCTACGGCATCGGAGTCGGCTTCGCTACCGCCCAGGTCACCAATATCGTGCTCGCCGACGTGCCGGGCGAGAGCGCGGGCCAGGGCTCGGGAATTCAAAGCGCGGCAAGGGAACTCGGCTCGGCACTGGGCATCGCGGTCCTCACCACCGTCTACTTCAGCACCGTCGGGACCGGCCTGCGCGACCGCCTGACCGATGCCGGGCTGCCCGAATCCGAAGTGCGGCAGCTGGAGTCGACTGTCACCGACAGCGCCGGTTCGGCGATCAGCGCCCTCGCCGAGAATCCGCACACAGTGCCCATCGCGGAAGCGGGCCGCGCGGCCATGGCGGCGGGTATCGAGGTGGCGAGCTACCTGTGCGCGGGTCTGCTGGTTCTCGCCTTGGCCACCACCGCATTCGTCAAACCCGTACGACACGAGTAAGCACCACGAGGGGCCGCGGACTCGTTCCGCGGCCCTCTCGTCAAGCCCGCATCAGTCACACTTTCCCCATCTATACGTAGGCGTATATCAGCGGTAGTCTCGATCTATACGCTGCCGTACACATGGAGGTTCCAGCTATGCGACTACCCGAATCGGCCCACACCGGCCAACCCTGGCGCATCCACGAGATCGCCCCCGACTTCGACGTCGAGGACATCTGGAAATTCCGCACCCCCGGCGGCGGCCCTGACGACTTCCCCGCCCTACTGGCCGCCCTCCGAGCCGAACGCGCCTCCGAGTCCACCGGTATCAGCGGCCTACTGTTCAAGATCCGCTGGAAGCTGGGCGAACTGTTCGGCTGGGACCGCGAAGACGCGGGCACCGGCACCCGAGTCGCCTCCCTGCGCGACCGCCTACCCACCGACCTACGAGACACCGACATCCCCGACGAGGACGGCCCCCTCACCGCCCTCTACGTCCTCGGCAACGAATACGCCGCCGAAATCGCCAACGGCACGATGCACGGCATCATGCACCTGGGCTGGGTCCCCGACGATTCCGGCTACCACCTGCAAATGGCGGTTCTGGTGAAGCCCAACGGCTGGTTCGGCCGCTTCTACATGGCCTTGATCAAGCCCTTCCGCTACGGAATCGTCTACCCCGCGATGACCCGCAGCTGGGAACGAACCTGGAACAACCTCGCCGTCGCTCAGTAGTCAGCGCGATATCAGCCGGGTGTCAGAACTGCTGGACTCAGTGACTTCTGGTCGGCAAAACCAACGTTCAGGATCGGCGGTTCCGCGCAAGATGTGGTGCGTCGATGCATCGTGGCTGCATCGACGTCCCGCCGCCCCCGCCGTTGAGGACAGTACTCAGGTGCCGTTCATCACCGCGAGCACATCCGGAGCGGCGAAGAAGCGGGTGCGAGCTCGGGTTACTTCGACGAGAATCCCTGCCTCCACTAGTTTTTCGACATTCAAGGTGGCGGCGCGGTGGGTGACGTCGAGGGCCTTCATCGCGTTCGCAATGCCGATGATCGGGGAGCGGAACAGCTCGTCGATCAGGATCGGCAGCAGGCCGGATGAGCGCGCTCTGGCAACCCTCAGCCTGAGTTCGGTCCGAAGCGCGTCCAGCCGTACGGCGCGGGCGAGGCTGTCACGGGCCTGCTCCTCGATGACCTCGAGAAAGAATTCGAACCAGCCGAGCCAGTCGCCCTCGGTCGAAACACTCAGCAAGCCTTCGTAATACCGGTCCCGCCGTGGCTCGATATAGGACGACAGGTCGAGCAAGGGGCCGGGCAGCAGTCCCCACTCGACAAGGAGCATCACCGCGAGCAACCGGCCGATGCGGCCGTTGCCGTCGATGAAGGGATGGATCGCCTCGAACTGATAATGCACCGCGGCGATCGCCAGCAGTGGCGGCAGCTCCCCGTCCGCATGCAGGAACTTCTCGAAGGCATCCAGGCCCTGCCACAGCGATTCAGGTGGCGGCGGAACATATTTCGCGGTGTCGATGGTAGAGCCGGGAGGGCCGATCCAGTTCTGGCTGCGCCGGAATTCGCCGGGAGTGGCGTAGTCGCCACGAACGCCGGTCATCAGAATCCGATGCGCTTCTCGCAGTAGCGACAGACTCAACGGCAAGCGCCTACCGGGATCGAGAACATGATCCATCGCGCTCATGTAGTTGAACACTTCCTGGACGTCCCCCCGAGGATGGGCGGGACGCTCGACCTCGTACATCGCCACGTCCGACAATGACGCGACAGTGCCCTCGATCCGGCTCGACAACACGGCCTCGCGACGCACCAGCGCCCGGCCGAACAGCTCGGGGCTGGGCAGTCCGCGCCCGAGACCGGCCAGTTCGCCGACCGCCCGATCTGCACTGGACAATCTGCGGACAAGTTTCGGAGACATCTGGACGATCGGCGGCAGCGGCGGCGGCGAGAACGCGCGGTATCCATTGTCCGCGCGCACGACGTTCACCTGCTGCGCGGTGGAGAAGTCCTCCAGCAGCATCAGCTCAACCCCTCGGATCGACATTCAGTGATACTTTTCAGCCGACAAGTATCACTGATGAAGGGTAGCGCTACTTAAGTAGCACCACCAGCCAGTTGTGCTACTTTTCGAGCGAAAAGTAGCACAAGCCCTCGGTTCTACGCGCTGATCGGGGCGGCCGTCACCCCGTAGCCGAGGTTGGTGAGGACCTCACTCGTGGCCTTGGCGAAGTTCAGGGTGATGAAGTGCAGGCAGGGGGCGCCTTCGTCGGTGAGGCGCTGGGCCATTTCGGTGGCGATCTGGATGCCCTCGGCGCGGACCGCGGCGCGGTCTTCTTCCGGGCCGCTGCCCGCGGCCCGGGTGAGGCGGGCTACGACGTCGGCGGGGACGGGGCGGCCGCTGAGTTCTTCGGCGCGGGCGACGGTGCGCAGCGAGGTGATGGGCATCAGCTCGGGGATGATCGGCTTGGCACCCTCGATGGGGTCCATGGCGATCACGCGGTCGCGCAGACGCAGGTAGTGCTCGACGTCGAAGAACATCTGGGTGATCGAATACTCCGCTCCCGCACGGAGTTTCGCGGCCAGGTGGTGGGTGTCGTGGTCGAGGTCGGGCGAGCGGTGGTGGCCCTGGGGGAACGACGCGACGCCGACGTGGAAGTCGCCGAGGTCGCGCACGATGCGAACCAGTTCCTCGGCGTATTCGACACCGCCGGGATGCTTGGCCCATTCGCCCAGTGGGTCGCCGGGCGGGTCGCCGCGCAGGACCAGGACATTGCAGATGCCGGAGTCGGCGTAGGAGCCGATCAGGGAGCGCAGTTCGGCGATGCTGTGGCCGACCGCGGTGAGGTGGGCGACCGGGAGCAGGGTGGTTTCCTGCGCGAGGGCACCGGTGATGCGCACGGTGCGGTCGCGGGTGGAGCCGCCCGCGCCGTAGGTCATCGACACGAAGGCCGGATGCATGCGTTCGAACTCGCGGACCGCACGCCACAACCGAGCCTCGCCCGCCGCGTCACGCGGGGGGTTGAACTCCACGGAGAAGGGCACGCCACTGCCCGAATGAGTGCGCAGACTCTGCACCACCGAGGGGGTGTTCGAGACGATCGACGGCCGCTGGGCGGGTCGATCTGGGGTCGAACTTCCCCGTCCATTGTCGAAATCCACCGGCTCAGTCTAGTGGGGCCCGATGACGCCCCGGCACCGACTGGGAATCCGGCCACCCAACACCGGACACTGCGTCAAGTCCGATGAACGTGTCCGCGGCGGCAGAACCCCGCCGAAACGCCGGGTGTGGGCTGCGTCGCAGCGGCCCTGTGCGCCGGGAGCGCGCCCGGCCCACCCGCGTATCGTTCGAGACAACGCTGGTGACCGCACCACCGAGTGCCCAACCGGTCCCGCTGTTCGCCCACCTCGCCCCTGGAGGCCGCCCTGTCCGCCGGAATCGGTACCCCGCTCTCCCGGTCCGCCGCCGACGCTCTGACCTCGGTCGATCTCGTCACGCTGACACCGGGCACGTCGGCCTTCGTCGCCGCTGTCGAACAGGTGCTGACCAGTTTCTTCGCCACCCGGCGTGAGTTCGTCGAGCCGCTGGGGCCCGTCTTCATCGATGCCGTCGAGGCACTGGAACAGTTCGTTGTTCGTGGCGGCAAGCGGACGCGGCCGGGGTTCGCCTGGACCGGGTGGCTCGGTGCCGGTGGCGACCCCGCGGGGCCCGACGCCGCCGCGGTGCTCACCGCCTGTTCGGCGCTGGAACTGGTGCAGGCGTGCGCGCTCGTGCACGACGACATCATCGACTCCTCGCGGACGCGGCGCGGCTTCCCGACCGTGCACATCGAGTTCGAGGATCGCCATGGGGCGGCGGGCTGGCCCGGCGACGGCGCGGCGTACGGCTCGGCCGTCGCGATTCTGATCGGCGATCTGGCTCTGGCCTGGGCAGATGATCTGGTTCACGAGGCCGGGCTGAGCCCGCTTGCGCTGGCCAGGTTCGCACCGGTGTGGGCGCGGATGCGGACCGAGGTGCTCGGCGGGCAACTCCTCGACATCAACGGCGAAGCCGGTGGCGACGAATCCGTCGAGGCCGCGTTGCGGATCAATCGGTACAAGACCGCCGCGTACACGATCGAACGGCCGCTGCATCTGGGTGCGGCGCTGGCGGGTGCCGATGAGGCGCTGGTGGATGCGCTGCGGACCTACGGGACCGATGTGGGGATCGCGTTCCAGCTGCGTGACGACCTGCTCGGCGTGTTCGGCGACCCGGCGGTGACGGGGAAGCCGTCGGGCGATGACCTGCGCGAAGGCAAGCGGACCGTGTTGATCGCCGAGGCGCTGCGCCGGGCCGATCCGGCGTCCGCCGCCCTGATCCGGACGGGTCTGGGCACGGACCTCGACGATGCCGCCGTCGACGAGCTGCGCACGGTGCTCACCGACCTGGGCGCGGTCGACGAGGTGGAGCGGCGGATCACCGAGCTCACCGATACCGGGCTGGCCGCCATCGCGACCAGTTCCGCGACACCGCAAGCCGAGCAGTTGCTCCACGCCATGGCACTGGCTGCCACTCGCCGCGCAGCCTGATAGGAAAAGTGTTGTGGGACAACAGAATCATGTCGTCGTAGTCGGAGCCGGGCTGGCCGGTCTCGCGGCCGCGCTGCATCTGCGGGGCGCCGGTCGCGAGGTGACGGTGCTGGAACGGGCCGATCATCCGGGCGGGCGGGTGGGTCGCTACCGGTTCGACGACTACGAGATCGACAGCGGCGCAACCGTTCTCACGTTGCCGGAGGTGATCGACGACGCGCTGGCCGCCGTCGGGCACACCCGCGACAGCGTCGGCCTTCGCATCCACCGCCTCACCCCCGCCTACCACGCGCGTTTCGCCGACGGCAGCGACATCCGTGTCTTCGACGATGCCGACCAGATGGCCGCCGAGGTCGAAAGTGCTTGCGGGCCCGCCGAAGCGCGCAACTACCGGCGCCTGCGTGACTGGCTCGGCCGCATCTACGACGCCGAATTCGACGAGTTCATGAACGCCGATTTCGACTCGCCCCTCGACATGGTGCGCACGCCGCGCGCCAGGGCCGCGCTGACCGCGCTCGCCAAGCTCGGCGGGTTCGGCAAGCTGGGGCCGCGCGTGCGGTCCTATCTGCGCGACGAGCGGCTGACCAGGCTGTTCACCTTCCAAGCGCTCTACGCCGGCATGTCGCCGGATGACGCGCTGGCGGTCTACGGCGCGATCCCGAACATGGACACCTGCCTCGGGGTCTACTTCCCCGAAGGCGGGATGCGCGCGATCACGGCCGCTCTCGCCGAGGCATTCACCGACGCGGGTGGCCGGCTCGTCCTGAACGCCGAGGTCGACGGCATCGACTATCGGACCGGCCGACGCGCCGAAGCCGTCCGCACCGCCGACGGCCGCGCGTACCCCTGCGACGCGGTGGTCCTCACCGCCGACATCGGCTCGCTGCCTCGATTCGGCCTTCGCCCTCGTCGCGGCCTGCGTGCCTCGCCGTCGGCTGTCGTCGCCCACGGCACCATTCCCGCCGAGATCGCCGCGCAGTGGCCGGTGCGGGCCCACCACACCATCGAGTTCGGCGCCGCCTGGGCGCAGACCTTCGCCGAGATCGCCGCGCGCAAGGGGCGCGGGCAGCTCATGAGCGATCCGTCGCTGCTGCTCACGCGGCCCGCGCTGACCGACGCCGACCAGTTCATCGAGCGGGCGAGCGGCCGCTTCGAGCCGCTGTCGGTGCTCGCGCCGTGTCCCAACCTGACCGCCGCCCCGCTCGACTGGGACCGCCTCGGCCCGGCCTACCTGCGCGAACTGCTCGCGGTGCTGGAACAGCGCGGCTACACCGGCATCACCGAACATTTCCACGTCGACCACCTCGACACTCCCGGGACGTGGGCCGCCAAGGGCATGATCGCGGGCACGCCGTTCTCGATCGCGCACCTGTTCCGGCAAACCGGCCCCTTCCGGCCACGCAATCTGCCAAGGGGTGTGGACAACGTCGTTCTCGCAGGTTGCGGCACCACTCCGGGGGTGGGTGTGCCCACCACGCTGCTGTCGGGCAAGCTGGCGGCGGCACGAATCACCGGCAGCCGGGCACACGCCGGTACCGACCACCGGGTTAGTGTTCCAACTTGAAGCCGTAAACTGACGGCCGACTTATCAGCTCGCGGTTGCGACCGCCGACCATCCGGGGGGACCGACCGAACATGCCGCCCTCCGAGACGACCGTAGGCACCATGGACAACACGCGCACACTCGAGCGTCGGCGTCACCTACCCACCGGCACAGATCCCGGCGTCCGGACCTGGCTGCGCACCGCAAGCGAGTTCGCCAGGAGCCCCGAAGGCCACGCGGCCATCATGGGATTCTTCGGCGCCATCATGATCACCTTCGGTGGCTTCGGTGCAGGCGCTGTCCGCAAACGCGACCCTCTCCTCGAGGCGCTACACCTGTCCTGGCTGCGGTTCGGCCACGGGTACGCGCTGTCGATGATCGTTATCTGGGTCGGCGTGCTGATGATGATCACCGCGTGGGTTCGCCTCGGCCGCATCACCATCAGCAAGGGCGACCCGACGGTCACCCTCAACGAGTTGCGGGCGACCGTCGGAATCTGGATCACGCCCCTGCTGTTCGCGGCGCCGATGTTCAGCCGCGATGTCTACTCCTACCTCGCCCAAGGCGCGCTGCTACGCGACGGATTCGACCCTTATCAGGTAGGGCCCGTCGCCAATCCGGGTGTGCTGCTGGACAACGTGAGCACGGTCTGGACCACCACCACCGCACCGTACGGGCCGGTGTTCTTGCTAATCGGCCGCGCGATCACCTCGATTACCGGTGACAATGTGATCGCCGGGACCATCGCCTTGCGCATCGTCATGCTGCCCGGACTGGCACTGATGATGTGGGCCGTGCCGTACCTGACCAAGCATCTCGGCGGGAAGCCGACGACCGCGCTGTGGTTGGCGGTGCTCAACCCGCTGGTACTAGTGCACCTGATCGGTGGCGTGCACAACGAGATGCTGATGGTCGGACTGATGTGCGCGGGCATCGCACTTGTCCTCGAACGTCATCATGTGGCGGGAATCGTGGTCGTCGCCATCGGCGTCGCGATCAAGGCGACCGCGGGTGTCGCGCTGCCGTTCCTGGTGTGGATCTGGATTCTGCACGAGAAGGAACGACGCGCGGCCGAGCGACTGGCAGCGGACTCGGACGTGGAACCTTCCGAGGACCAGATGCATCCCGACGCGGCCCGACCGTCCGCCGATATGCCGCATCCGCTGTTCGTTTTCGCCAAGATCGCCGGCCTCGGTATGGGCGTGTTCGCGCTCGTCTTCGGCGCCGCATCGGCAATCACGGGAGTCGGGTTCGGCTGGGTGGCCGCACTGCAGGGTTCGAACAGGATCATCAATTGGCTTTCGCTGCCGACGATCCTCGCGAACGTGATCACCTGGGTAACCCCGCTGCAAGAGCAATCGGTGCTCCCTGTGACCCGCAACCTGTGCCAGGTGGCGCTGGTCGTGCTGCTCGTCGCGACCTGGTGGCGGTTCCGGCACAGCGAGCGCGAGGCCGTGATGGGCATCGTCATCGCCTTCGTCGCGATCGTGATCCTGTCGCCTGCCGCGCTGCCCTGGTACTACTCGTGGCCGCTCGCGCTGGCGGCCGGGTTCGCGCTGTCGACCAGGACGTTGATGTGGCTGGTAGGCCTCTGCACCTGGTTGATGCTGGTATTCCAGCCGGACGGGTCGCTCGGGCTTTACAACTTCTCGCACGTCGCGCTGGCGACGTTCGCCGCCGTGGTCGCGGCGGTGTCGCTGCGTACCGTTGATCCGCTGCGTCTGCGTTCGGCCAGGTCGAAGGCCGCTGCCACGGAATCGGCGCCGCCCGTCCGGGCGTGAGCGGTCGCACGCAGGAGCTTCGGAGAGAGATCGTGAACGTGGCTGCCGATGCTGGTGCCCGACCGCTGACCGGCGAGCTGGATGCGGCCTACGCGAGTTGCCGGCGGATCGCCGCCGAGCACGGGCGCACCTATTACCTGGCGACAGCGCTGCTCTCGCCGGAGCGGCGGCGGGCCGTGCACGCGCTGTACGCGTTCGCCCGGATGGTCGATGACATCGTCGACCACGCCGATGACACCGCGCGTGTCCTGGACCCGCGCGATGGCACCCGGCAGTACGTCGACGTCTCCCCCGCTCAGCACCTCGACCTCGTCGAGAAGCAACTGCGCCTTGCCCTCGAACACGGCGACATCGACACCACCGACCCGCGCCGCGACCAGATCATCACCGCGGCCGCCGACACCATCGCCCGCTACGACATCGCACACGCCCACATCTGGACGTTCCTCGACGCCATGCGCATGGACGTCCCCGGCACGGCCACCCACCGCACCCGCTACGCCACGATGGGCGAGCTCCGCGAGTACATGCGTGGATCCGCCGCGGCCATCGGCCTGCAACTGCTGCCGGTCCTCGGCACCGTCGTCCCCGTCACCGAGGCCGAACCCGCGGCCGCCGCCCTCGGCGAAGCCTTCCAGCTCACCAATTTCCTGCGCGACGTCGCCGAAGACCTCGACCGGGACCGCGTCTATCTCCCCACCGACGAACTGACGGCTTTCGGCGTGGACGAAGCCCACCTACGCGGCTGCCACGATCACGGCCACACCGACGCACCGCTGCGCCGCGCGCTGGCCCACCTGATCGCCGTCAACCGCGATATCTATCGGCAGGCAGTTCCCGGCATAGCCCTGCTCGCCCCCCGAGTGCGCCCGGCGATCACCACCGCCGCCACCCTCTACGCCGAGATCCTCGACCGCATCGAAGCAGCCGATTACCAGGTCTTCACCACCCGCGCTACGGTTCCGCACCGTCGCCGAATCCTGGTCGCCGCCAAGGGCTTGACCACCCGCACCCGCCACCGCTAGTGTCCTGCACCTGAAATCCGTTGAAGATATTTAGCGAGTGATTCCAGGATCTCCTCCGCGGTTTTGCGCCAGACGAAGGGTTTCGGGT
>NZ_JBHXNK010000051.1:0-10852 GCF_042719755.1 Nocardia sp. NPDC058519
GCCGATCACCGACAGTCGCCGCCACGGCGAACATGATGCCCCACCCGAGGACCTATCGGACGAGAACCGGAAACTCGATTGGGAGACATGACCTAAGTTGCTGCGACTCCGGATCCTTCCCAGCGCGCGCGGGTCGGCGGCTCGGTGCTGGAGGAGGCTGGCCAACGCGGAGTCGATCGTGGCCATCGTGCCGACGCCGAAAGCAGGGAGACAGCTCAGGTCGTGGTGGGTGTAGGTCACCAGATCGCCGAGGGTGAAGATCCCTCCCGCCCGAGCATGTTCGACAGGCGCGGACTGAACATCGTCCTCAGCTGGACTGTCGCCAGGCCCTTCGGCGCGGTTGCCTCGCTCATGCGCATCACCGTAAACCGTGGTCACGCAGTCGAGTTCAGTTTTTCGAGGTGCGGACTTGTGCTACCCCCGGGTTTCGGTGAAAACGGCGCTGGAACAACGGGTTCGGTATGGCTCCTGGTCAGGCCATCAGTGCCTCACGTCGGCAGCTCGTTGACCTGCGCAGTGTCTGGTTTCGACAAGGATTTGAGGGCTCCGGTCTTTTCGCGTCGATGCTCCTCGACGCCGCGGGGACCGGACTACCATTTTCGGCCGTGACCATCCCTCGATACGAACTGACCCCGGAACAGGCTCAGCGGATGCGCGATGCCATCGCCTCTGCGGAGATGCTCGATCCACCCATCGTCTCCTCGGCGGAACAGCAGGGCTTGGTGCTCGACATCGCTGCGGTCGGCATCACCGCCACCGGCGATTCTTACTTGCGATGCGCCGACAAGGGATACCTGCGCGTCCCGGAGGCTCTGGCTGGCTGGGCAATCCTCTGTATTGGGGAGCACCAGGATCTCGTGAAGGCAGGAAACGAGGGGCTGTTCCCTGCCCGGGTCGAGTTCGGGGTCTTCGACGGCCGGATGTACGCCGAACGCCTCGACAACTGACTACTTCCGCACCCGTCGGATCAGGCCTGGCGATCGGCAACGTCGTCAAACGACTCCGGCTACTACGGACCGCGACCATCGCCATCAACGGCGTCACCGAACCATTCCCACCCGAAATCCCTGCCCCACAAGCCGGAATCTGGAATGTGAAGATCGTGGTGCCCGAGGTTGTGTTCATGGAGACGGTGAACACGGTCCGACGGGATTGGGAGGCAGAACGCGGCCGCGTGGCGGCATTGGAGGTCGGCGAGTTCGGATTCCGGGACCATCAGAAAGCGATCATGGATGGGATCACGAAGGATCGCGACGAATACGAGCAGTGGCTTCGCGATCGCCTCACAGAGGTTGGCGTGCCCGTCGTCACAACCCCGCAGGTCGAGGCCCTTGAGCTCGCCCGCCGTGCCATGCGGCTTCAACGTCCGTATCGCAAAACGACCGACGGATTGCGTGACACGCTCATCTGGCTGACGGCGGCTGCCGTAGCCGAGGAGAACCCTGGTGAGAAGGTGTGGTTCCTCAGCGACAATCACCAGGACTTCGGGCAGGAGCGGGTCGGAAAGGATGCCGTGAATCCCAATGAGGCATGTCCTTTCCCGCTGCATCCTGACTTGGCGACCGAACTCGCCGACAGAGGGTTGTCGGGGCGTGTGGAGTATGTGGTCAAGATGGAACGACTGATCAGGTATTTCGAGTCGCTTTTCTCCCCGATTGTCGACACCGACTTGGCAAGTCTGACCAGTGGGCTCAACTGGAATCTGCTCGCAGATCTGTTCGTTGCCACACTCGCTGGCTGGGGTCTCGATCCAGAGCGGGCGGCCTTGCCGTTGGAGACTGTGGCCGCGACCGTGGTGGGTTCGGGGAGGCCGACAGAGGGGTGGCGGTTCAGCGATGGCGCCGGCCGCGGAGAGGACGGCTGGACCGCCCGCTTCTCGGTAGATACTGAAATCGATCTCGCGCTGCTGGGCGAGGGGTCGAGTCGCAGCATAATTACGAAACAAGTCCGAG
Organism: Nocardia sp. NPDC058519; assembly: GCF_042719755.1. Classification (NCBI taxonomy): domain Bacteria; kingdom Bacillati; phylum Actinomycetota; class Actinomycetes; order Mycobacteriales; family Nocardiaceae; genus Nocardia; species Nocardia sp. NPDC058519. The sequence goes on from NZ_JBHXNK010000051.1 coordinate 1,953, forward strand.
TGTCCGGCGACATCTTGGTCTCGCTGGAAGGAGAGATCCAGAGCCTGGGGGTGACCTCGGTCGAAGCATTGCCTGATGATCCGATGCGCGCTCGCTGGGAGCGTCGCGCCGAGGGGGCGCCTTTGGAAGATCTGTTCGCCCGGTACGCAAAGTCAGACGTGTTCAAGAACTCGATCGCCGAGGTGGTCGCTCGGGTCGCAGAGTCGGACGCGTTCAAGCACTCGGCGACCGAGGCAACCGGGCAGTGGTTGGATTCGGACGTATTCAATACTGCGATCGCCGAGGTAGCCGCTCGGTATGCAGAATCGGAGGTGTTCAAGAACTCGATGCTGCGGTGGGCCATCTCGGACACACTGCAGGTCGCGCTCAGGAGCTCGGACGCGGGACTGGTTGAGAAGGGGGTAACCCCGGATGTCGCCGAGGACGTGATTGGCATGGTGGCCGGTCACTTGGCGACTTCGGACCATTTCGGCCAGGTGATCGCCAGAGTGGCTGAGGAGTGGGAGGTTCCAGACATACTCAAGAACTCGGTCGCCGAGATGGCTATGCAGCGCGTGACTGCGGGCCTGCTGACCAGCTCGATCGCTGATGCAGCCGAGGAAGATGCCGATGGTCGGGCAATGTAGGGCGAATTCATCGAGGACGGCGAGCCGGATGTGCAACGCGACATCGGTTCCGAGGAGTGAACTTTTAGCTGAATTCGACGTCACTAGCAGAACAGTTGGGTGACATTGCGTTCCCGTTCTCGTTTGACGTTGGTCAGTTCCGACCGCCGATTGCTACCCACGTCCCGAGCCCGGTCAAGTGAGGTCATCGAGGGCGGCCACGATCAGTTGACGTGCCTCGCGGCCGTAGACCGCGGACCGTTTCAGCTCCTCGAACACCCGCGCGTAGAGGCCGATCTCGGCGGGCTGGCTCACCTGAATGGACGCGGTCGGGGTTTCCAACGCGACCAGGTCGTCGTCGAAGATCCAGAACCCCGCGCTGCCCACACCACCGCGTTCGCGCATCAACGGGATGATGCTGAGCGAGATGTTGGGCAAGGCCATCACTTCCAGCAGGCGCCCGAGCTGGCCGGCCTGCACTTCGGCCGAACCGAACCATGTCCGCAGCGCCTGTTCCTCGAGGACGATGACGAACCAGCGCCCACCGCGTTGCACGATCCGTTGCCGCGCCATCCGGATCGCGACCGCGTCCTCGACATCGTTGGGGGTGGCCAGGAACCGGATCCAGAACTGCACCATCGCCCGCGCGTACTCCGGGGTCTGGAAAAGCCCTGGTACGACGTTGTGTTCGTAGATCCGGAACACCGTGGTCGCCTTATACCGTTGCGGGGTATGGGCACCGAGGAACCCGTTTCATTCCGGCGCGGGATTCGCGCCGGTGCTCGGTGTAAGCGGAATCGACCGCGTGCAATGTGGCGACGAGGTCGGGTTCCCGCTCGGACGCATCGGCCAGGCGGCACCAGTCGGCGATGTTGCGCACGGTCGGCAGCTGGCGGGCGTTCTCGATCTTCGACACCCGGGTGAAGTGCTGGCGTGGCTGTGCTGGGCTACGTCCACGGTCACACGGGTCGGATATCGGAACCACGTACAAATACACACTCGGGCGCACAGGTTTGCCTCCATGCGCCCGAGTTGTGCTTGGCAGGCCTCACAGCGCGCTCACGCGCTAAAGGCATGGATTGAGCACGGTCGGAACTGCTCGGCGTCAGCGCCTTTCGGCGCCGGGGTACTCGCTGTCTATGCCGTCGGCGACCGCGTTGATCTGGTAGGCCAGACTGCGCGCGTTATTGGGAGAGAGCCGGATCAGGGTGCGGGCGCCGTCTTCGTGGTCCACCGCGATCTCGACGTTGTTCTGCTCGGCGTCTTCGCTTCCGTGCGCACCGACGCTCTCACCTGCCGTGGTTACCGCGGGCGCAGGCAGATTGTCGTCATCGAACTGGGTCATCGCTGTTGATCTTCCTCTCTGGAGATGTGCTCCAGGCAGGCTACGTCGCTGGAGTCGCACAGCGTTTGCCAACGGGAAAATGCCTGTGTCCCAAGCTGGTCGGGCTGTCGGTGCGTTCGGCTACGTTTGTGAACAGCCGCGGAGGTAGGTGGCTAATTCTCTGAGCTGAAAGCAGGTGAAGGATGGACCCAGTTTCCATTGTTGCTGGTGCAGTTGCTGTTGGTGCAGCAACCGGTGCGGGCGATGTGGCCCGGCGAGGCATCATCGATCTCTACGAAGGCATCAAGGCGCGGATCGCGGGCGCGTTTGGTTCGGCCAGCGCCGATGTCGCTGCGGTCGAGGCTGATCCGGAGGAGCCGTTGCGTCGCCAGCTGCTCGCCAAGACCCTCACCAAGGCCGGCGCCGGGGAAGACGCCGAGCTCTTGGCGGCCGCGCAGGATCTGCTGCGCCAGGTCGCCGAACTCGCCCCCGAAGCGGCGACGGCGGTCGGTATCGAGCTGCGCCGCATCGAGGTCGGCGGGGACATCGAAGTCACCGATATCGCTCTGCAGGGCACCGGTGGAGTGTCCGCCACCGACATCCTCGCTGGTGGGTCGATGCGGATCTCCAATGTCACTGTTCGTCCGGAGCCGCCCCACCCTACTCAGGCGCGACGGTAGATCCAGCCGCCGCGCGTTCCGGGTTGTCCGCCACCATCGCCCACTCCAACGTGGGCAGGGACGTCATCACCAATTACAACACCGTGCCCAGGGAAGGTAACGGCGGGCGAGTTCGTGCAGTCACCTGCTCGGTGCAGGCTGTTCCGTTTCAGGGAAACCTGTGGGTAGTCAAGGTCCACAACGGCACCGGCGGTCCCATCACCGACCTCGCCGTCGATGTCTACGCCGTTGACGATGCAGGCAACCGGGTCGCGACACCCTGCACGCCCGCCAAGGGTTCGGTACCGGTGTCGGAGTTCATGCGCGAGGTCGTCGGGCAGCACTTGCAAGGTGCCCTCGGGGGCATCGCGGATCAGGCGGCCGCTCAGTCGGGATTCGGCTTCGGGCCGGGCATCTCCCCCGGAGCCCTGGGGCTCATGAGTGGTAGCTCGCTGCCCACCGCCATGACCGACATGATCTCGAACAAGATTCAGAGCGTCGTCCACGCGCACATGAAAGACAGCTTCCCCGCAGTGCTCGTCGCGGGGAACGAAGAAATTGTCCTCTACGGCACCGGCGAGAGCCTGTCGGTGCAGGCTGATATCCGCTTCGCGGACGAGGACGGAGCTCACTGGGTCCGGCCATTCGGCCAGCTGCCCAAACCTGTTCAGTAGCACCTGACTGTTGGTGGCTCGGTACCCGAAGTGGGGTGCCGGGGCCACCAACGTGTCCACTCCCCGACGTCTGGCCACCGACACGGTCCGCCTTCCAGCGATACCGAATGCCCACCCGTCTCGCCGCGTCATCCGCTTCGGGACAAGTCGCTGCCGGAACCCATGCCTCAGGCGGCGTTTTTCGAACGCGGGCAGGCGGGACGGCGATATAGGTGCGCTGTGCGGGGTGGTGATGGGAGGATCCCGGGTATGGATCCGATTACGGCAGTGGTTGTTTCGGCGATCGCGGCAGGCGCGGTGGCGGGGGTGGGCGATACCGCGACGCAGGTGGTCAAAGACGCCTACGCCGGGTTGAAGAGTCTGCTCTCACGCAAGTACACCGATGTGGATGTCTCCGCGGTGGAGAAGAAGCCGGACTCACAGCCGAAGAAGGATTCGCTGGCCGAGGACCTTGACGAAGCGGGCGCCGCAGGTGATCAGGAGCTCGGGCAGGCAGCGGCCGCGGTACTGGAGGCCGTGCGCGAGCATGCACCGCAGGTAGTGGTCGGTCTCGATATCGACAACTTGGTGGCTGAGGCTCTCAAGGTCACCGACGTCGAGTCCGCCGGTGACGGGGTGCGCGTACGCAACAGCAGGATCACCGGTGCCGCGGAGTTCTCCGGGGTGCGGGCGGGTTTCCCGGCGCCGCCGGGCCCCACCACGGCGCGGGACTGAATCCCGGTACTCCCGCGCCCTCGGCCGCTGCGGCCGGAATCCTTGTGTCCGGGAGTGTCATCGGCACGCTCAATATCGGTGGTCGGGCCTCGGTACCGGTGCGGTCGGTGCGGGAGTTGGTGCGGGTCTACGGGATCGAGGATCTGCCCACGGTCGCCGATCTCGATCCGTATCGGTTGGGGTCGACAAGTTCGGTGTTCGGTCGTTCGGGTGAGTACGGGATGCGTGACACCTACGTGACCCGGACCGCTCACGACGTCGATGCTCGCTTGGCCGAAGCCCTCACCGGTGGGCGGTTGGTGGTTGTGGTGGGGCCGTCGAAAGCGGGCAAGACCCGCACCCTGTTCGAAGCTGTACTCGCGCACGATCCCGAGGCGCGGGTGGTGTGGCCGGTCACCGATGGGATCCGTGAGCTCGCCATCCATCCGCGAATCGCCACCAGCATCGATCCGCTGATGGTGTGGCTCGACGATCTGCACGAATACCTCGCCGGGCCGACCAGGCTGACCCTGGCGGTGCTGGCCCAACTGTTGGCACGGCCGGGGCGGACTGTGGTGGTGGCGACGTTGCGTTCGGAGATGCGTGCTCAGTTGCGCGGTAGTGGTGAGTTGCGGCAGGACACCCGGATGCTGCTCGAGCAGGCCGCAACCGTCGATCTGGCCTCCACCAGCGACGACGACGACGAACGCACGGCCGCCGACCGCGCCTACCCCAGCTATGGCGGTGAGCGTTACGGGCTAGGGGAGGGATTGGCCGGAGCGCCGGAACTACTGGCCCGCTACGACGACGCCCGCGCCGCCGATCCCGAACTGTACGCAGTGATCGCCGTCGCGGTGGACTGGGTGCGGATTGGACGCACCGATCCCATCCCCCAACATGTCCTCATCGACCTCACACTGCGCGAACTACGCAAAACCCATCCCTATCGGGACCCCAATACTGCCTGCATCAGCGCCGCGATCCACACAGCGCGCACACCACCCCCCGGTGCGAGCCGCACTGCCGCGCTGCACACCAGCTTCCTCGATGACGACACCCGCGGTTACCGGGCTTTCGATTACCTCACCGCCGCCGACGACGGGCAAGATCACCGAACACCACGCCCTGTTCCCGACGCTTACTGGCACGAGGCGACCAACGACTGCGACACAACCACCCTAATCATCGTCGGGGTTGCTGCGTACTATCGCGACAACACGCCCGCCGCGACGACACCTTTCCGGAAAGCCGCCGAAGCCGGGGACTGCGACGCGATGTTCGTCCTGGGCGTCCTCCTCGCCGAGAGTGGTGATCTCAGTGAAGCTAAGAGCTGGTACCGTGCGGCCATAAAGGCCGGGCACAGCGGCGCGATATCGGTCCTCGGCGTCCTCCTCACCAAGCGCGGTGATCTCAGCGAGGCCGAGAGCTGGTACCGCGAGGCCGTCGAGGCCGGGCACAGCGGCGCGATGATCGACCTCGGCATCCTGCTCAAACAGCGTGGTGATCTCGTCCAAGCCGAGTCCTGGTACCGAAAAGCTATCGAGGCCGGGCAGCACAGCCGCGCGATGGTCAACCTCGGCTTCATGCTTGAACAGCGTGGCGATCTCAGTGAAGCCGAGTCCTGGTACCGAAAAGCTATCAAGGTCGGCGACCGCGACGCGATGGTCAACCTCAGCTTCCTGCTCAAAAAGCGTGGTGATCTCAGCGAATCCGAGAGCTGGTACCGCAAGGCTACCGGGGTTGGTGGGATGATTGACCTGCGCTACCTCCTCAAACACCGTTGGTGATCTGTTCGAGGCCGAGTCCTGGTACCGCAAGGCCGCCGAGGCCGGGCACGTCGCCGCGATGAAAAATCGCGGCATCCTGCGCGCTGATCGCAACCGAGGGGGACGGCTCGACCATTTCTACCGTTCGGAGAACGAACGTCTGCCGAACGGCGCCGCGCCGCGGTGGCCCCACGCTGAACCTGCAGGCGCGAATGTTCGTCAACCCGTTCACTACCGAAAGTTCGCTCAGCAGGTCCGACGCTTCCATCGAGATCGCCTGCTGGACAAGGTTGCTGAAGAAAGCGCACGGATCCAGGCAGAGTGGTTGAAGACACGTCGGCCCCGCAGCCGTTCGCCGACAGAACTGCGGTCAGCCACAACAAGTCACCCCGACCGCAGGACGCATACCTCAATCTGGATAATCGAACGTATGTGCGACTCGATTCGGCTCTACCTGCGCAACGGGCGCTGGACGGAACCGGCTCCCCGCTTCTGCCCGGAGGGACACCGCCTGGGGCCAGGACCGTCACTCGTGAGCGTGATGCCATGCATCCGAATCGGCGGGCATCACCGGACGCATACGTGCCTGGCCTGCAGCACGACCATCTACAGCCCACCGATTCACTCTGACTGTGAGGACTAGGACGGGCCCATGAGCGGGGACGCACCCGCCGAGGTTGGGCCGAAGGGGTTACGAGGCGTTCTTCATGAGCGGCGCCGACGAGCGCGGTCAGCTTGTATGAATGGCTATGCGAGGGGTGGCTTTTGAGCTAGGTTGTGCGAGGTCACGACTGCTTGGCGGTGGACTCAGAGTGGGAGGCTAATGACATGGATCCGGTGACATTGATCGTGGCTGCGGTAGCGGCGGGGGCCGCGGCGGGGGTGACCAAGGTAGCTACTCAGGTCGTGACCGATGCCTACGAGTCGTTCAAGGGTTTGCTGACCCGTAAGTATGAGGTGATCGAGGCTGAGGTCGTCGGAGTAGAACGCGACCCGGTAGAGCCGTTGCGACGTGAGCTGCTGGCTAAGGAATTGGCCAGAACCACTGTTGGTGAGGATCTTGAGATACGTTCTGCCGCTGAAGAGTTGCTACGGGTCATAGCTGACCAGGCGCCTGCGGCGGCCGAGGCGGTGGGCGTGAGGTTGACCCGGGTCGAGGCGGGGCAGGAGATCGAGATCAGCGATATCTCCGGGTACGCGGCGCGTGCTGTGGAGGCCACCGATGTGAAGGCTGGTGGCTCGATCAGGATCAGCGGCATCCGAGCCGGGAGTCCGGACGAGGACCCTTCGACGGCGCCCCGGTAGTAGCCCCCATCCCGGACGCGTCGCTTCTTCCCGGTGCAGGCAGTGCGCCCCCAACGGTGGTGAGCGTTGCGGGCGTTGTTGCGGGTAGGGATTTGATCATCGGTGGTGCTGCCCCGATGCCGCCGGTGGGGTTGTACCGGCTGCAAGTCGAGCACTTCGCTCCGGTCAAGGGGCTGCTCGACCGCGACGGCGAGAAGGAGATGCTTGCGGGTTTTTGCCACGGCAAGCAGGCGTACATGTGGGTGCATGGCCGAAGACGCGCGGGCAAGACCGCGCTGCTGGCCGGATTCGCACTGGAACCGCCGTCGGGGGTACGGGTGGTGTGCTTCTTCGTCACCAACCAGCTGCGAAATCAGAATACCCACACTGACTACACCAACGCCGTACTAGATCAGCTGGCAGTATTGATGCCAGATCAGGCCGAGGTAATCAATGCAGCGAACATCTACCGTGACGGGCTACGCGACCATTTGCTCACGTTGGCCGCAGAGAGGGAATCGGTGGAAGGCCGTCGTCTAGTGCTGGTGGTCGACGGTCTCGACGAAGATGTTGGCAGCCCGCCGATCGTGACCCTGCTGCCACGACGCCCGCACCCGAATTTGAGGGTGATCACCGCTAGCCGGAGTGATCTGTCGCTGCCGATACCAGCCGAGCACCCCATAGCTACCGCTCAACCGTATCTGATTGCAGCCTTCACGCGTTCCACAGGCTACGACCCTCCTTCGACGCGTACGTCCACATCTTCCCGATCTTCGCCCGGCCGCGAAGAGGAACATTCGGCTTCGTGGGGTTCACCGCAGGACTGTCTTATTCGATGGGAGCACCCTCGCCTAGGCACCCTAAGTTTCAATGATCAACAAACAGCCGTTGAATTCTTCAAGGCTGCGGGAGGCTTTGATGAGCGGCCATGAAATGGAGCACTCCAGGTGGGTTCCCATTGAGCGGACTGGCTCGCCTACGAGCTTGGACTCAGCCGTATCAATATCCGGGGAGCCCGCTGATACTGCTATGCCTCATCCCGCGTTGACGGTTACACATGTCGCGGGCATCACATTGCTGGCTCGATTCGAACAGACCGGTGACCGTTCCGACCTACACGAGGCCATCGCCCTAGCTAAGCAAGCGGTTGAGAAAGGATCCGCCGATCCCGCGATCCTGAATAGCATGGGTACTGAGCTGGCATCGTTGGGCTTCTCGTGGGAGGCCCTCCAGGTGACCACCGCGGCGGTATCAGAATGCCGCCGACTTGCCGTAGATAGGCCAGCTGAATCCGAACCCGACTTGGCGTTCACCCTGAGCAACCTCGGCAATCGCTTGTTGGAAGTTGGACAGGCCGAGGAGGCCCTCACGGTCACCACCGAGGCGGTAGCGATTTCCCGCCGGCTTGCCGCGAGTCAGACTACGAGTCGTGTGCCCGACATGACCGCTTTGATGTCCAACCTTGCTCGCACTTACCTTGCCTTGGGCGACCTGGGGCGAGCGACGGCGCTCTACCAGCAGGTTCTCGCAGATCGGGTGCGGATCGTCGGACCCGAACACCCAGCCACCCTCGCCACCCGGAGCAACCTCGCCGGTGCCTACCGAACAGCGGGACGGCTAGAGGAAGCGTGCACGCTCTACGCCGACACCCTCGCCGACAGCGAGCGGATCCTCGGACCCGAACACCCCGCCACCCTGAACTCTCGCAACAATCTCGCCTACGCCCACGAGTCGGCAGGACGCCTGGAAGAGGCGATCACGCTCTACCAACAGACCTTCACAGATCGGGTGCAGATCCTCGGACCCGAACACCCAGCCACCCTCGCCACCCGGAGCAACCTCGCCGGTGCCTACCGAACAGCGGGACGGCTAGAGGAAGCGTGCACGCTCTACGC
>NZ_JBHXNK010000051.1:10946-28981 GCF_042719755.1 Nocardia sp. NPDC058519
GAACTCTCGCAACAATCTCGCCTACGCCCACGAGTCGGCAGGACGCCTGGAAGAGGCGATCACGCTCTACGCCGCCACCCTCGCCGACAGCGAGCGGATCCTCGGACCCGAACACCCCGACACCCTCGCCACCCGACACAATCTCGCCGGTGCCTACCGGACAGCAGGGCGCCTGCGCGAAGCAATCGCGCTCTACCAACAGACCGTCGCCGATCGGGAGCGGATACTGGGTGCAGAACACCCCGACACTCTGTCCTCTCGCAACAATCTCGCCTACGCCCACGAGTCGGCAGGACGCCTGGAAGAGGCGATCACGCTCTACGCCGCCACCCTCGCCGACAGCGAGCGGATTCTCGGACCCGAACACCCCGCCACCCTCGCCACCCGACACAATCTCGCCGGTGCCTACCGGACAGCAGGGCGCCTGCGCGAAACGATCCCGCTCCTCCAGCGGATGCAGGGTGCAGATCACCCGATCAGCGAGCCGTCCGGGAACGCGGTCGACGCCAGCGTCTGCATCGAAAGATCCACGGTCGCTCATAACGAACATTCGGCGGATTCGTCGGCGTTGGAGACCAGACTGGTGGTCGGGAGGGTGCCGGAGCAGCCGCCACATTTCGTCGACCGTGCTCAAGTCAATAGGTTGCGGCTGGCGCTGAACTCTGGGCCGGTAGTGGTCACTGGAATGCGGGGTACAGGTAAGACTCAGGTCGCAGCTGCCTACGCACGAGAGGCGATGGCTGGGAGTGCTGGCTTGGTGGGGTGGGTCAACGCCGAAACCACCGACACCACGCTCGCTGATTTGGCCAAGGTGGCCGCGCGGGTAGGGGTTGCCGACCCTGACGGTGACTCCGTTGTTTCAGCGCGACAGTTGCTTGGCCACCTCTCGGAACGAGAAGGCCCGGCGTTGTTGGTCTTCGATGGTGCGGCAGACCCCCACGTGCTCTACAGGTTGCTGCCGTCCGACGGCAACACACAGGTTGTGGTAACCAGCACCGACCGCGCCTTCGCGCCGCTCGGTCAGGTCATTGATGTAGGTGGAGGATTCACGCGCGATGAGTCGGTGCGGTATCTAGAGGAAGCAACTGGGCTGGACGATCCACACGGCGCCGCATTGGTCGCCGCTGACGTGGGCGATTTGCCGCTGGCATTATCCGCGGCGGTTGCCACGATCATCGGCCGCCGGTTGGACTACCCTCGCTACCGACGCCTCCTGAATGCTCAGCCGCTGCTAGCGGTGCTGCCACGCAGCAGGGGCAGCGAGTATCTCCTTGCTGTAGATCAGGCATTGCTGTTGTCGATCCACGCCGTCGAAAATTCCACTTCCGAACCGGAAGTCGACGAAACGGTGCGCTGGCTGTTGCCTGTGATGGCGATGCTAGCTCCCGACGGCGTCGACTACACGTCGCTGCCCCGCCACGATGGCCGATTGGACGCTGCGTTGCAGCGTTGCGTGGAAGGGTCAGTACTCACGCGGTCGACTACGGGGCACGTGGTGCTTATGCACCGATTGGTTGCCAGGGTCGTCCGAGAGCGTATCTATTCCACCCACACCACCAAAACCGTTGCTGCCGCCGTATTCGCGTTGATTTCACCTTTGCTGTTCGACGAGGCCTATGCGTTCCAGCGCCGCGAGGAGGGCGACCGCCTGGTGGACCACGTCGAGGCATTGTGGGGAGCGGTCAGCCAAGCACCCGACCTCGACACCGACACCCTCACCACCGCACTGAACACTCGCCGGTGGGCCACCCGGCATCTGATCCAAATAGCCGACACCACGCGATCAGTTGTCCTAGCCCAGCAAAGCCTCAACGATCACGAACGCATCCTGGGGCCCGACCATCCCGATACCCTTGCCTCCCGCAACGATCTCGCCAGAGCATTCGAGTCGGCCGGACAGCGGGGCGAAGCGATCGACCTGTTCGAGCGGACCCTCGCCGATTTTGAGCGGGTACTGGGGTCGGATCATCCAAAGACCGGGGCTGTCCGCCGGAATCTGGCAGCGGCGCGACAGCATGAAAGGGACCTATCGTCGGACGAAGTCCTCGGCGACTGATTCAGATGTTCATATGAGAGGACGGCGTCGCGGCTCGTCCCGCCTATTCTGCGCCGATGTTCTCCTTCGGACCTGAGTTAGGACATTTGGTTTAGTACCCTGGTCCATCCCTGAGCCGGTCGAGGTGTTCCCTGTTCTCCAGCAGGGACTTCCACTCCGGGTTGCGCAACTTCGGCGACTTACAGAACAGGTTGGTGTCGACCACGATCACAGTCACAGCACATATTCTGGCCTATCTCACCGAGAGCCCGAGGCGGCAGTCAGAGCAGATCAAGTCGGGCTGGATTCACGCGCGAGTACGACGCCGGAGTACGCGCGGGCGATGGTGCAGTTCTGGATCCGGTTCCTGGCCACTCCCAACGATGTCGAGGACGCGGTCGCGATCCGGATGGCGCGGCAACGGATCGTGCAGCGCGGTGGGCGCTGGTTCGTCATCGTCCTCGAGGAACAGGCGCTGCGGACGTGGTTCGGTTCGGCCGAGGTGCAGGCCGGCCAGCTCGGCCGTCTGCTGGAAGTGATGGCGCTGCCGCAGGTTTCGCTCGGCATCATCCCCCTTTTGTGGTGGACCGGTTTCGGCGTTGTCGTCGGTGGGTGCAGTCATCATTTCCGGGCAGGGATTCGAGCTTCAACCGATATCGCAGGGGGACAACGATGGTGACCTCACAGGACCGGCCGCGCCAAGGGCACCGCTGGGACGGTAACGACTACCAAATGCTGATCGCCGGACTGATCGCCGGCATGCCCGAACGTGAGCTTGCTCGCGGTCTGGGCCGCTCGCCCTCGGCGATGCGGGACCGCGCGGAGTACCTCGTCGAACTCGCTGACCCGAAACAGCGCAAATGCGCTTGGGAAATGCTGCGCGCCGCGCTCGCGCTAGACCCACACCACGACTGGGAATCGATCGCGCGGCGTCGTCACATCGAGCAGGAACTGCCCTACTGGGACGACGCCGCTGACGAACTGCTCGCCCGAGCCTGGGCCGAGACCGCGCCGCGCTCGCGCTGGAAACCGGGCCGACGGGCGGGGGCGGGTTCGCGGATGCGGGAACTGGAGAACACTCTCGACATCCACGAGCACGAGATCGCCGACCGACTGCGATGCAAGGGGTTGGCTTCTTCACGGCTCGAGGTTGTGCAACGCCTCGGCGCGGCCGCGGACGGCTACCTCGCTGCGCAAGCCCGGCTGATCACCGACCGTGATGGTGCCACCGTTCACGTCCTGGTTGTCACCGATGACTCCGGTGCGGTTCTGCACACCAGCCTGCACCCGTCACGGTCGCGCGCTCTTGAGCACAAAGACAAGATCGCGACCGGCTTCGCTACCCAACCGATGGCGGTCTGGACTGTGCAGTGCCGCACGGTCGGTTACGGCGAGATCAGCAGCGACACCACGACGTTGACTGGAAACTTCGCCAGCGAGACCGGGCGCGGCGCGACGGAGCAGGACATCACCGTTCGGCCGGGCAGTGACCAATGGTCTGCCCCGTTCGAGACCCCGCTCGAAGCGGCGCGGGAGCTGATCGACCTGGACACTGTCGGCCCAGTCTCGGGATCCTCCCATGCCCATTTGCTGCCACTTCCGAAGAAGCTTCCACGACAGAGTCGTCCGATACCGCCCACCCCGCCCGGCAGGAACTAAGCGCCTCTGGATATGACAGTGCGCCGTAACCGATTCGGGTTACGACGCACTGTCGTATCTAAGGCCCGCTCAGACGTGTAGCCGACGAGCGGGTTGGTGGTGGTCATCGAGCTCCTTCAGATGAGCGGCCCGTCGAGGTAGCGCCAGTTGATGCGCGTCACTTCGCTTCAGCGTGCGATGGTGATACTCGTGATGTTGTTGTGCGGCTGCAACTTTGGCCGGATGTTCCGGGGAGGGTAAGACATGCCTGAGAGACCAGAACCGCGTGATGCGAATTTCGACGGGCAAGCGCAGCCCAGGCCCGGCTCCTCTATGCAGATGGCCTGGGCTGCGCTGGCGCCAGTTGCGGCGATCTATGGGGCTGCACTGGTTGAGAATCTCGCTTCTCGAAACGCTGACGGGTTCGCGAGCATTGCAGGAAAGCTGCGCAAGCGCATGAGGCGTTCCAGCCGAGGTGCGTGTGTGACCTTGGACTTTGACGGCGAAGCGGCGACGATTCTGTTGACTGCAGGCCTTCCTGACGAGGCGAGGCTAGCGCTGCTGGACTTGGACGTCACCGCCGCCGAGGTCCAGGGTCAACTTCTGGCATGGAGTCCGGAGTTGCAACAGTGGATTCCGGACAGTGGTGTCCAGTTGGCAGAAGAATAGCGGTAGCGCCGGGCTGTGCGTGAGAATCTGGAAGGGTGGGCGGCGGGACCGGGGTGTTAATGGCACCCCGGTCCCGCAATTTTCAGGAGGCGAAACGCTCGATAGTCTCGCCGGTGATGGCCTCAGCCAGTGCACAACCGAGCACCTCCGCGGTTGGTGGGGTGACCGCGTTGCCGTACCCGGCGGCCTGCGTGCGCTTGTCCCCGATCGGCTTGAAGGTCGAGCGGAAGGCCATGCCATCGCGGATCTCGTCGGGATCGAGCATCCGGAAGGTGCACTCGGCGAGCAGCCGGTCCGGATCGACACCGAGCAACCCGAAACGATCGCGGGTGGTCAGGGTCCCCATCGGATCGGTGACCGGCCGCGTGACCCCGGTGCGGTAATAGGGCACCAGCAGCTCCTCCCGCACCTGCTCGGCACCAGGCGGCGACACCAAGCCGTGGTGAAACCCGCTGGCGGAGAACGTCGCCAACGGCTGATCGACGCCGTAAGTCCGATCGTGACGTCGATTTTCGCCGATAGGGCATCTGGCTCGCTGTTGACCGCTGTCGAGAGTCACCGCTGAACGACGTCAGGATTCGCCGATGTGGCCAATCGCGCCGATCACACTCAATCGTGTAGGTAATCGACCGCTATTCTGACAGCCAACGATGCGCTGACCGGTTGAGACCGAGTTCGATCTACGAACACCACACTCGCCGCGTAGGAAACCGAGATTGAACATCGCGTAGGAAGCCGAGATTGTTTATCGCGCTGCTGTACCTGACCTCGGCGGCCTTGCGGTACCAGGACTCGGCCTCGACCAGATCGCCACGCTGCTGGAGCAGGGAGCCGAGATTATTCATCGCGCTGCCGCCCCCGGCCTCGGCGCCCTTGCGGTACCAGGACTCGGCCTCGACCAGATCATCGCGCTGCTGGAGCAGGAGGCCGAGATTATTCATCGCGGTGCTGTCCCCGGCGTCGGCGCCCTTGCGGTACCAGGACTCGGCCTCGACCAGATCATCATCATCGCGCTCATGGAACAGGAGGCCGAGATTGAACATCGCGGCGCTCACCCCGGCGTCGGCGGCCTTGCGATACCAGGACTCGGCCTCGACCAGCTCATCACGCTCGTCATGCAGGAGGCCGAGATTGAACATCGCGGCGCTGTTCCCGGCCTCGGCGGCCTTGCGGAACAGTGTCGTCGTGGCGGGTGTGTTGTCGCGGCGGTATGCGGCGACGCCGACGATGAGCAGGGTATTGGTGTCGCAGCTGTTGGTCGCGTCGTGCCAGTAGGTGTGGGGGATGGGACGCGGTGTTCGGTGGGCTTGTCCGTCGTCGGCGGTGAGGTAGTCGAAAGCCCAGTAGCCGCGGGTGTCGTCGTCGAGGAAGCTGGTGTGCAGCGCGGCAGTGCGGCCGGCGCCAGGGGGTGGTGTCCGGGCTGTTCGGATCGCGGCGCACACGTCGGCGTCTCCAGCCTCGAGATGGGCGCGAGTTTTCCGAAGTTCGCGCAGCGTGAGGTCGATGAGCACGGGTTCGGGGATGGGGTCGGGGCGTCCGATGCGGGCCCAGTCCACCGCGACTGCGATCACCGTGTACAGCTCGGGATCGGCGGCGCGGGCGTCGTCGTAGCGAGCCAGCAGCTCCGGCGCCCCAGCCAAGCCCTCACCCAGCCCATGACGATCACCGGCAATACCGGAGTAGGCGCGGTCGGCGGCCGCGCGTTCATCGGAGTCCTCGCTGGTAGAAGCCAGATCGACGGTCACGGCCTGCTCGAGCAGCATCCGGGTGTCTTGTCGCAACTCGCCACCACCGCGCACGCAGCTGGGCACGCATCTCCGAACGCAACGTCGCCACCACCACCGTCGGCCCCGGCCGCGTCGTCAGTCGGGCCAGCACCGCTGGGGTCAGTCCGGTCGGCCCGGCGAGGTATTCGTGTAGATCGTCGAGCCACACCACCAGCGGGTCGGTGCTGGTGGCGATTCGCGGATGGACGGCGAGCTCACGGATCCCATCGGTGACCGGCCACACCACCCGCGCCCCGGAATCGTGCGCGCGCACGGCCTCGAACAGAGTTCGGGTCTTGCCTGCCTTCGACGGCCCCACAACGACCACCAACGACCCACCGGTGAGGGCTTCGGCCAGCCGGGCGTCGACGTCGTGAGCGGTCCGCGGCAGGTAGCCGTCACGTACTCCGTACTCACCTGAACGACCGAAAACCGAACTCGTCGACCCCAACAGATACGGGTCGAGATCGGCGATCGTGGGCAGATCCTCGATCCCGTAGACCCTCACCAACTCCCGCACCGACCGCACCGGCACCGAGGCCTGATCACCGAGATTGAGCGTGCCGATGGTGTTGCCGGACAGAAAGTTCCCGGCGACAGGGGAGTACGGCGCGGGGATGCCGGGAGTCAGTCCCGCGCCGTGGTGGGGTCCGGCGACTCCGTAAAACCCGCCCGCACCCTGGAGAACTCCGCGGCACCGGTGATTGTGCTGTTGCGAACACGCACTCCGTCACCGGCGGAGTCGATGTCGGTGACTCTGAGCGCCTCAGCCACCAAGTTGTCGATATCCACACCGACCACGACCTGCGGGGAATGCTCGCGAACGGCATGCAGTACCGCGGCCGCGGCCTGCCCGAGCTCGGTATCGCTCGCGGCGCCGGCTTCGTTGAGGTCTTCGGCCAGCGAGTCCTTCTTCGGTTGCGAGTTCGGCTTCTTCTCCACCGCCGAGACATCAACATCGGTGTACTTGCGTGAGAGCAGACTCTTCAACCCGGCGTAGGCGTCCTTGACCACCTGCGTCGCGGTATCGCCGACCCCCGTGACCGCGCCCGCCGCGATCGCCGAAACCACCACCGCCGTAATCGGATCCATACCCGCGATCCTGCCACTCTCGCCCGGTACGGTGCACCTATACGTCGTCCACGCCTACCCGCGTTCGAGAAACGGTCGTCGTTTCGAACGCTCCGGGAAGGGCGCGTCTGTAGCCCCGGCTATGACGGTACTCCGGACCACCATGCGCACATCCTGGGACAGCTCCATACCCCTTCCAGTGAAACGACGGACACTGCATCGATCTCGAACACGCAACGTCCGCGTACCGTTCGGGCAGGGGGATCAACGACGCCAGATCCTGGGTGTTGGCCGGATGGTGGCGGCGATAGCGGCCATTTTCCGGGTTCCGGGTGGCCGGGCGACTGCGCCACGCTCCTGGCGGATGACGTCTTCTCCGGTCCGCTCAGGTCGGGCACTTGCATCTGGTTGTCGGTCGTCTTTGAAGTCGACGATCTCTTGATGGTCTGTTGTCTCTGGTGCTCTTGGTCCTCAGTCCGGAGCTGCGGTCCCTACGCCGGTTGTCATCCTTCTCAGTCGAGTCGGCTCGACCGTCTCACGGGCTCCTCACCCGCCGACTCGGGAATCAGATAGGTGATACATGTGTTGAAAATCCTGGGTAAATCGTAGAAAAATCGTAGAAAGCAGGGGGGTACCCCGAAGATGACCAGGTCAGCGGTGGTATAGGCTTTGTCGGTCATGAAGTCGGCACAGCGTTTGCTCAGGTTCCCGAAACCCGGCGGGATCGACCGCGACCGAACGCGGCGTTGTGCTCTTCGCTTGAGCGGGATGAGCCAAAGGCGAATACCAAGCTCCACCGCCGAGAGACGCTCACCGCGCGAGCGGGGATGAGTCCGATCTGACCCGCAAGTGCTCGCCGCGCAAGCGGACTTGGCCGCTGCGCTCCAACGTGCAGCAGCTGAGCTTGGAAGGTGACCGCTCGAAGGTGAATTCGAATTAGCTATCAGTGTCATGCGCTCGGTCAATCTGGGCTTGAGGCTGGCAGGACTGGTCGGCGTGCAATATACGTGCAATAACGCAGCCCAAAGTTGCCCATCGGTGCGTACTTCTGCTTGACGGCCATGGCGGTAAAAGTGCCGGTCAAGTGCCGATTGTCCGAGGTAGGGGCTATTTCCGCTCCATGGCCTTTTGCCGGTTCGAAACCAGCTGGGACCACGCATCATTGCGGGTAGGGCATGGTCATCTTGTCGGACGGCCGTTTTCTTGCAAAATACGTGCAGGAACGCTGTCTGTGAACGTGTGATTTTGCGGAGTTCGGTTGGCGATACGAACGATGCGGTATGTGATTGCAGTCGCGCCAGCTGAGTGCCGCGACCCTGGAACCCTTCCTTGCGCGAGCGCGGGTTCGGCGGCCGGGGTGTCGGAGGAGACTCGGATGAGGGAGAGCGATGGGCAAACCGAAATGTGCCCGCTGGGCGTCGGCCGGAGGGTCTGAGCTCCGATAAGCTGCATTACCGCGCGTCGGTAGCGCAGTGGAAAGCTCAGCTGTTCGCCCGCCGGCCCAAGACCGCCAAACTCGTGGATAACCCGCGACTTCGCGACTACGTCCAGGAACGCTATCCGGATCGATCACCGATGCGCGCGGAAAGACCGTCAAGGGCCCGATGACGCGGAGGTGGACTGGCCGCAACAAGCCTCATCGCGCCGATCGTGCATGGGTGCAGGCGTGGAGTCCCGAGCAGATCGCCAATCGGCTGCGCATCGACTTCCCCGACGAGGAGTCGATGCGGATTAGCCACGAGGCCATCTACCAGGCGCTCTATATCGAGGGCCGGGGCGGGCTCAGCCGTGAGCTGATCTTGAACTTGCGGACCGGGCGCGCGCGTTGCGGATGCCCAGGGCTCGCTCAAAGCGTGTGGCTTGGGCGCACGTGACTCCTGATGTGTTGATCAGCGAACGCCACTGCGAGGCCAACGATCGCGCGGTCGCCGGGCATTGGGAGGGCGACCTGTGGAATTGACGGCCAAGACCGGCGTCGCGGTCTACTTCGCCGATCCGCGAAGCCCATGGCAGCGCGGAACCAACAAAACACAAATGGGCTTCTACGCCAATACTTTCCGAAGGGAACGGACCTGTCGCGGTGGAGCAAGAGGGACCTGGCAGCGGCCGCTCACACACTCAACACGCGACCGCGGAAGGTTCTTGGATGGCGCACGCCGGCCGAGGCGATGGAGCAGCATCTACAATCGCTTCAACAACGAAGTGTTGCGTCGACCAGTTGAATCCGCCCTGGTATATTTCGGTGCCGGCGACCGCGACACTGTCCACATTGGGCGCCCGCACTCGGAAGGTGACATCCTGCGCGTAGGGCATCGAGTCCACGGCGGGGCGGGACGACGCAGTGCGGTTCATCGTCACCGAGCTTGGATCAGCCGAGCTTGTAATGGATTAGCAGTAGCACTTCTTCCACCTCATCCGGGCTAGTCGCAAGTCTAGTGTAGTCGGGCGCAGTGTTGTGCTTGAGCTTCACCGTGATTGGTCGGTCTATGTCGAGTTCCTCGAGATCGATGCCAGCGTCGGTGTTGTGGATCGAGGCCTGCCGCATGCCGCCGTGCGGAGCGCTGGGCGGCATCAGGATCATGTCGGATGTGACCTCGTCGCCGTCACCTTTCGTATACGTCAGGACGAGGTGGTAGTCGCCCGCCGTGCGGCAGCGGGCGAGGGCGTCGATGCCCGTCACGGCGATGTCGCGTCTGTGCGCGAGGAACGGAAAACGCGCCTTGCTGACGGCGAAGACGAGTCGCTGCTCCCCGCCACCTGCTGGTTGGAGGAACCGCTGCCATTCCGATGGGAATTCGTGACGCATGCTGAGCATTTGCACGAAGGGCTGTTCCGTGGCGTCGGCGCTGTTCTCGATCCACTCCCTGAGATAGTCGTTGGCCTTTTCCTTGAACAGGCCGCGCTCCTCCCGCGCAGTGTAGCTGATATGCAGGATCACGTCGGCGATTGTGGAGTAGTCGAACGTCCGCAAATCGGTGTCGGTGGAGAGCTCGAGCTCCCATGTGCTGATCGCGCCAGCGCGCTCAAAGGGTAGGTAACGGTCATCCCGGAAATTTAGTTCGAACAGCCCTGTGTCGTTCTGGGCTGTGCTCGTCGCGATCGCCGTCACCGGCACGTGGCTGGCGCGGAATCGGTCGTCGTCGATGAGCAGGCCATCGTCGTGTTCGTGCTCGTAGCTGCCTGAGCCGTTCATCGTCGTTTTGACCCGAACGGAGTGGCTGAGTAGGCGCAGGGAGCAGCCGAGCGACGTGTACGGCCCTGCCACGCACGGAATCGTCAGGCGAACCGACGCGATCCGCCGGAAATAGTGGCCGCGGAAGTCCAAGTCGAAGAGTTCCTCAGGCACCGAGAAGAAACAGTTCCCGGTCTCGCGAAGCTGGATGAGCGCGTCGGGATCGACCATGGCCAGGGAGACGTGCTTCGTGAGCTCAAGCTCTCGCCGGTTCTCCTCAAGGTAGGTCTTCTCGAGTTGCCGGAGCGCGAGCTGCAACCTTTCCCCCGCAACGAGCCCATGGCGAGCGTTCTCCCAGTATCCGTACTGGATGAATCCGCTCGACTCAAGGCCAATTTCGTACTGGTAGGCCTTCTCTGCCTTCTTCGCCAGATCGTAGGCGAGGTTGTAGCTCTGCTTGTAAATCCCGAGGAGTTGCTCCTTCATCCATTGGTACAGTTCCTGGTTGGTGAACTTGTCCTGCAAGAACACCTCTACCGCCTTGGTGTTCTCGATCTGCTGCTGGTGTAGCTCAAGCTCTTTCTGTGCGACCTGGAGCTGGATGTCCGCCGCAGTGATCTGCTTGTCGATCTGGATGATCTCCTTGGTTGCGACGTTCGCCTGAAGTGTCCATTCCTGCTCGCGGCGAATATAGCCCGCATTCTTTTGAGCCATTTCAGCGGAGTGAGTGAAAAAGCTGCCGACGAATTCAAATCCGCTTGCAGCGGCGCTGAGCGCGCCCCCCAACTGTGTGCCTCCCCACGACACACTGGACCCGACGCCTAACGGCTGCCCATGCCCCGACACCGTCGGAATGACATGAGCGCTCGCTGCAAGGAGATGCGCCGCTTGAGCGGCGATCTGCCAGCCGCGCGCCGTGCCCAGGTCGTCGAGTTCCTGCTTTTCTCTTTTGATTATTTTCACCCCTGACTCTTCTGATTCGACGAGCGAGACGTCCACGTCAGTCTTGACCTCGGCGAGGGGTGTGTCGGCGGGTAGCTGGCTGTCGTCGGTGAGGGTTGCGGGCAGGCTCGGCTCCGCTGGGACGCGGACTCCGTCGTTGCCGAGGAGCCCAAGGTAGTGGCGTAGGCGAAACTCCGCCGCGTCGCGTGATTTGAGCAGGCCTTCCCGCTGTGCCTTCGCCTCCAGCACCTGCCGCTCGCGCACGTGGTTTGTGAGCTCGAGGATATGCACCTCGTGCGAGGCGCGCAGCCGGGCGAGTTCCTCGCCGTCGCGCTTCTCAAGTGCACTCAGGAGTGCTGCACCGAGGGCCTTCACGTCGTTGCAGAATTCGTTGGCCTTCTGGATCAGGGACGTGAAGCGGTGGATCGGAGGCGGGCTGCTCAGCTCAGCGAGGATGCTGCCGAGGCTAAGCCCACGTGACATCGCCGCGACGATCGCGCCGGGTTCGATCGGCGGCGAGAACAGCGCCAGGCGCCGCTCGACGCCCTCGATGTTCTGGCAATGCCGAATCTTGTAGAGCCGGTCCGCCACGGTGTCCCACTGCTCGAGCAGTTTGTCGTTGGCCGGGATGCAGAAGTACAGCGCCGACCCGAGGCCGAGCATGCTGGATCCAGGAAGCGCCTTGCCTCCGACACTCACCCCGCCTGTGTAGGGGAAAAGGTTCTCGAATTCGATCAGTGCATTTGAGAAGTCGTCGAGTTTGGGGCGCAAAGACGCGAACGACTGCGCCGCGACCTCACCACGCTTCGGCACCAGCTGCGGGCGCGGGCCTAGGACATGGCTCCCGATGACGTAGAGCTGTAGAGCCTCGTTCACGCTCTCCATCGTGTCCTGCCGAAACAGTGAGTCTCCCCATGCAACCAGGTTCTCGACATACTTGAGGACAACGTTCTTCATGTATGCCAGTGGCCGATTCGACGCGACAAGGTGCGGGTCGAACGGGTTGTCGCGCCACTCTTCGATCCTCTCGTTCTCCTCCTCGGTGTTGCTGTTCGGACCTAGGCTCCGGAACATGTCTTCGAGGCTGGTCGCCGGCTCCGTCTTGAATGGCCGCACCTTCCAGAAGCGGGACACCTCCGATTCACCCGGGCCGGGGCGCGCGTCGGTTGTCGGGTCAAAGATGAAGTGGAACCAGCGCATCGCCTCCTCGTACATGCCGTTCCGGCTCAGGCGCGTTGCGATGTAGAGGGGCGCATGAAAGAAGAGCTCCCAGTTGTAGCAACTGTTCGCGCCGTACGGGTCGAAGCAGACGTTCTCCTTGTAGTAGGTGCGTTCCGTTTCGTCGTCTGATGGCTTTTGAACCAGACCATGGGTGAAGTTGGGCCGGTACGTAGATTCGAATGTCACACCCTCGTCGGATCGGATCTCGGTGTCGGCTTCGAGAAGCCCAGCGAGCCCATCCTGGTTCAGTCGCTCGACGTACCTACTCGAGGCCGGGTGGTGGAACGTGTGGAACTCGAGTCCCGTGGCATGGCGAATCCCAAAATTAGGCAAGCGGAGCACCACCTGCCGGAGACCCGCGAACGCGGCGGGGAGGGTGGCGGCGGCCGCCTTTCGTGCCGTCAGAGGCGCCTCGGTGAGCGCTCGTATCCGCGGTGTGGCGCCCGTCATGCCCGACCCGATTGCGTTTCGGGCCTTTCGCTGGTCGATCGACAATAGCCAGAGCGGGTTTGGACGTTCCGCAGCCCGAATCCACTCGATGATCGGGGGTATTTCGACCGGCCGGATGAAATATGTCCGCTCTTTGTCGCGGAAGAACAGCGGGTCATCGAGTGTGATGTCAGCCCACTCCATCGTGTCGATGGGGAGCAGCTCATGGTCGGCACTTGTCCTGAGATAGACGTCACCGAGAATTTCGAACGGCGCGAGAGGAACGAGCGGCGCGCCCGGCGCCGGCGCACGTGGCGTCGCCGCGCGGGCGCGTTTGTTGAACTTGTAACGGTAGCGCGTCTCCAAGTCTGTCGGGGGTAGCGCCAATAGAAGGTCCTGGTCCCTCACCTGGACGGGCGTCGTGATGTCGGCGAGCTGGAACCAGCCGCGGTAGGCAATGGGTTGACGATCAAACGTGACGGTGATGGTGAGCTCTTGCGTATCTGAGATGGCCGGCGTGAAGAGCAGGTCCTTCTCGGCGCGGGACTCAGTCGAATACATCCCAGGCGTTGCTGCGTGCCGAGGGTAGCCATCGCCATCAGGGTCATGAGTAAGGATCTCCTTCGACACCCGCTTCGACGCCCACTTCCCGTCGATTCTCTCGCTCCAGGCGAGGCGCACCTCCCATCGTATGTGCGACGCGAGCCTTGACATCGGTTCTCTCGCAGCCTCTTCCGCCGACTCGCTGCCAGTTGCGGGCGGTTCCTGGACCTTGCGGAATTCGGGCCAGAACAGAAATAGTCGCCCCTTCCAGACGACTGGGAGGAGGTGCACACCGCTGTCGTCACCGGCCTCAACGCAAGGTATGTCGAGTGGTACCTTCTCCCACGGGCTCCACTTGCGTTGCTGGCTCCAGCGACGGTAGTAGAACTTGTAAGGAGCGTTGTGCGCGCGTGCAAAGACGTGGAGATAGCGGAGGCGCCCATCCTTGTCGTCCTCACGGTGCATGCCCCAGACATCGAGGTTGGCGATCTCGTTAAGCCCGCTCAGGTAGCTGCGGAACGCCTCTTCGACTGAGCGATCGGTGATGTCGTTTTGGACGAGGTGCGACTCAAATTCTTGGAAGAGTTCGCTTCGGTCGCGTCGCCACTCCGGCTCGAGCCAGCACTCTGGATATAGGAATATCTTCCGGTTGGCCTCCCAGAGTCGATAGTTCTTCATCCACCCCCACCGGTCCGGGTCGATTGCGTTCGGTGAGACGCCCAGCTCGTTGTCGCCGATCTCGTTGCTCTCGAGGTTGAGCTGACACCGGTTCACGAACATCTGCAGCGACGCATTCGCCTGGCCGATCCGCGAGGTGTCCATGCATGCGCCCATCTGCACGTCGATTAGCAGGTACTCGAAGAGCCCGTCGGCGTCATGCGCCCCCCATTCCTTGATCTCGGGGCGGGTCAGCAGATGAGCGACGAGAGCGTCTCGCTGGTGTGCGCGTAGCCGGTCGCTCAGCTCCGGCGCTAGCTTTAGCCAGTCGTTGTCGTCGTACTTCGCTTTGATGGTGGCCGTCATCCATTCAGCGGTTGTGGCGAGCGAGTCGAAGTCAGTCGCCGGTGCGCCCCAAGCGGCGATTGTCGCGGCGGAGAGCCCGGTCTTCTGGATGATCCGAGCCACGGCGAGCAGCCGCACGAGCGCGATCTCGTTGGCGAAGTCGGAAGCGGCAAGGCCGAAGTGCGTGTCGACGAGGTAGTCGATCGCGGGTTGATCCCAGGCGGTTGCCCTGTGAAGTAGCTTCTTGAGTTCGTCGAGTGCGGGGACCGGGTCTTTGCGTGTCGCGGCGGCGAAGACGTCGGTAAGCCGAGCCTGCGCCTGTGGGATGGCGTCGCGCAGCGACGTGTAGTCCGCCAGACGCTTCAAGTGGTCGGCGGACGGCGCGGACAGGTCGAGCCCGCCGAAGTCGGCGGCATGGTTGATCAAGTATGTGAGGTCTGTTTCATCGATCTCGAAGCCCGCGACAAGCTTTGCGGCGCGGTGGTAGACGGTGGCGCTTGCGACGAATTGGTCGATGGCTGTCGCCGGTCTGGCGATCGCCGACCCGATGACCTCGAGCGCGCTAGTCGGCGTCTTCCAGCGCAGCTGGATCGTCCCTGGGGCCGTCCGGTCTGCATAGTCGAGCCGCACCTTGTGTAGGCGGCCAGCGTCGAGCCGCGCCAGCACCTCCCATGAGGTGCGCGCGTCGCCCGGCGGCTTCTCCAGCACAACCGCATCGGCGATCTGAAGTTTGAACTCGTCGTCTACGTCCTGGACGTCGACAACGAGCGTGAACTCGCCTGTCGTAGGTGCGGCGAGATACGCTTGCCAGCGCACGCTGAAGTCTGCCGGGATCGGCGCGCTGGTGCCCCAATCGAAGTCGATCGCCACGTCGACGCGCTCCAGTGCTGCAGTCCCCCATGCGAGGTCGCTGAAGTAGGTCCCCGAGAAACCCTCGGTGAGGAGATCCTCGACGAGTCCTTCTGCGTCGCTGCCGACCAGCAGCGCGGTGGTCTCCTCCGTTGCGCCGATGAGCGCGGCCAGCTGTTCGATCAGCGCGTACCGACGGAGTATCCGCGTGAGCATCGGGACGAAGCGCTCATATACGTACAGGTGGCGCTCCGCGAGCGTCGAGGCGGGGTCCCGCGCGGGGCGGTTCAGCAGAACAGCGTAGGCGGAGTCCAGGTCCCCCAGGAACCCATCCATGTGAGTGGCTAGGAAGGTCTCGGGAGCGAGATAGATCTCGTCAACAGCTGCCCGGAACGCGGCATTGGCGCCAGGGAGCGCCTTGACGGTCGCTTGCTCTGCCTCCGACATCAAACCCGTCGCCACGAGCCGACCACTCGCCTTCCTATATGCGATCCTCTCAGTGAGCGCCGCTGGGATCGAGACGGCGAGGTTCGCCTCGGTGGTGGTCTCGAACTGGGCCGTGCCGTCGAGGATCCGCTCGAAGCGCGCGACTATGTCGGGTTGGAATGTGAGCACCAGCTTCGCCGTCAGGGCCTCCTCCGTCAGCGGCGCCGCTGGCACGTCCGGGTGACTCTGCTTGATTGCCGCGAAGGCCTGGTGGATGGCCCTCGCGGTCGCCCTCGCCTTCTCCGGGTCAAGGACGATTCGGGCCTCGGCGGCTGAGGTCCCGCGCAGGATGTACTCGAGCATGTTTGCCTTGAACCCGGTGCGCTTGACCTGCGCAGCAAGGTCGGCGAACAAGACTGTCTCGCTCGGCGCGATGTTGATCCACTGCTCCCGATCGATGTCCCAGTTCGAGAATGGGGTCGTCCCGAACAAGTCGATGAGCTTGCAGAGCTCCGTCGGGCGGAGCTTGAGCGCCCGCGCCAGGACGGCGTAGCGGTATATCGTGCTCAGGTTGGGCAGGGTTAGGGCATCGTTCGCGAGATCGAGCTTGCGCTGGACGTTCCCTTCGATGACCTCGGCGACGTTGAGAATGGCGGCGAGATCGTCCTCGCGCAGGCGGAAGGCTGCGAGGATGGTTGGAAGGTGATCCCCGAGCTTCTCCGCCGTGTCGATCAGGTACTCCCCCTGCGGGGTCGGCTCGAAGGTGTCGTCGATCCGTCGGAGCGCCTTGTTGAGGAAGAGCGTCGCGTAAAGCGACTTCTCGCCGAACGTGTCGATGTTCCCCCAGAAAACGGCGAGCAGCTCGGGCGCAAGCTTCAGGGTGGTTCCCAGTCGCGTCGTGGCCTCAAGCTGTTTGATCGTATCTGGGGTGATGTTCTCGGCGTCGAGGGCGCCGAGAACGACATCTGTGTCGCGCAGGCGCCACCCGAGCCGTCGCTGCAGCCGGACGAAGCGGTGAATCCGCGACCAGGTCTCCTTGGTCACGCCCGAGGCGTCCCCCGCCACTTCGTAGATGCTCTCGATCGTGCGCAGGCGTGTCGTTTCGAGATCGCACTTTGACTGCGGTTCATAGAGTGTGATCACCTTGCGCACCTCTGCGAGGTGCTCGGCGACCCACTGGCCGAATTGGACCGGCCTGAGGTGTGTGCCCTCGGCGGTATTGAACGCCCTGAGCGTTGCCACGATGTCCGCGTCGGCCGCCGGGCTGAGTGTTCCGGCCTCGATCTGCTGCAGGCGCACGTACAGCCTGTTTGAGGGGATCGTCGCATGCTTGAAGATCCGCTCCAGGAACGCGAGCGCCTCCTGGTGGGGGTTCACGAACTGGGTCGAAATCAACTCGACAAGCTCGGGGTAGGTTAGCCCGGAGCGCGCCATTAGTTCCTGCACCGACGCGAGCTGCTCGAACCCGGCTGCAGTGGTGTAGCCGTAATATGCGTGGACGGTCGTGGCATCGTCGGTGCCTTCGAACGTCTCGGCGGCGATGGCGAGATATTCCTCCTCGGACATCCGAAACGACTCGGCGGCGATCGCCGCAGCGGTGGAGGAGCGCGGCTCAGGGTTGGTCGCTTTCATGACCTCGTGACGGCTCACGTTGAGGTGGTCTCCGTATGTGCGGATCACGTCAAGCGGCTGATGATACGGCAGCGAAAACGGGTACTTGGCGTCCTTGAGCTTCTTGTACGCGTCGATGTCGAAGTGCTGTGGGCTGGCGCGCAGCTCATCGGCCGTCGCGTCGCTGGTGTCGTGCCCCTTGTAGCCGTCAAGGGAATCGGCCGTTGTATATCGCTCCATCACCTCGTTCGCCAGATCGACGTACGGGATGATGGTGTTTGTGTTCTCGCAGGTGAGCAGCAGATGGAGCAAGTCAGGTCGCCGCGCTTCGAGTATGTCCAGCGGCGTCTTGCCAACAGCGTTTGGCGCGCAGCGCCACAGGAAGCGGAGCAGGTCCACGAGGTAGGCAGCCGGACTATAGACGGAGCGGCAGTGCTGGCACTCGCACAGGTCCAGGCTGCCGAAGAGGTTCTGCCAGTTCGCGATGTGGCCCTCGAGTACTGTGAGTGCGGCAGTGCGCTCGGCCGCCCCCATCGCGGTGGCAGGCGCGTCGGGCTGTGCGACCTCTAGATGATTGATTCCAGGGTGTGGTGGCCCGCAGAGCAGGCCACCACACCCGGATCAGTGGTCGTAGGCGGTCAGTGACCGCAGTGTCGGTGCG
>NZ_JBHXNK010000052.1:0-25634 GCF_042719755.1 Nocardia sp. NPDC058519
CCTTGTGTGAAGGGTCGATCGCCCTAGGAGATATCGAAAGAGTCACCCGGTCACGCCGCGAACGATCGACCCATCGCACCCACGCTCAGCCTCGCCGAAGACCTCAACGGGTCAGGAACTATGCAGGCGTCGGGTGCATCCGAACCAGTCGTTACCAGATAAGTAGGGAGATTCGTGGACTCGTTCAATCCCACCACCAAGACGCAGGCGGCATTCAACGCCGCCCTTCAGGCCGCCGCGGCGGCGGGCAATCCGGAGATCCGTCCGGCGCACTTGCTGGTGGCGTTGCTGGATCAAACCGATGGCATCGCCGCACCGTTGCTCAAGGCCATCGGGGTCGATCCGGCGACAGTCGAACGTGAGGCAGGTGCCCTCGTCGACCGCCTGCCGCGTGCTACCGGCGCCACCACCACACCACAATTGGGCCGTGAAGTCCTCGCCGCGATGACCGCTGCCCAACGGCTCGCCACCGAGCTCGGCGACGAGTTCGTCTCCACCGAAAACCTGCTGGTCGGGTTGGCCGAAGGTGATTCGGACGTCGCCCAGCTGCTGCGTAAGCACGGCGCCACCCCGGAGGCCCTGCGCGACGCGTTCACCGCGGTACGCGGCAGCGGCCGGGTCACCAGTGCCGATCCGGAAGCGAGCTACCAGGCACTCGAGAAGTACTCCACAGACCTCACCGAGCTGGCCCGCGCGGGCAAACTCGACCCGGTGATCGGGCGCGACACCGAGATCCGGCGCGTGGTGCAGGTTCTGAGCAGGCGCACCAAGAACAACCCGGTCCTCATCGGCGAACCCGGCGTCGGCAAGACCGCCATCGTCGAAGGTCTGGCCCGGCGCATCATCGAAGGCGATGTGCCGGAGTCGTTGCGCAACAAGAAGGTTGTCTCGCTCGACCTCGGCGCGATGGTGGCCGGTGCGAAGTATCGCGGTGAATTCGAGGAGCGGCTCAAGGCCGTGCTCGACGACATCAAGAACAGCGCGGGCGAGATCATCACCTTCATCGACGAGCTGCACACCATCGTCGGCGCGGGCGGCACCGGCGACTCGGCGATGGACGCGGGCAACATGATCAAGCCGCTGCTGGCCCGCGGCGAGCTGCGCCTGGTCGGCGCGACCACCCTCGACGAGTACCGCAAGTACATCGAGAAGGACGCGGCGCTCGAACGGCGATTCCAGCAGGTGCTGGTCGGCGAGCCGTCGGTGGCCGACACCATCGGCATCCTGCGCGGCATCAAGGAACGCTACGAGGTGCACCACGGCGTGCGGATCACCGATTCGGCGCTGGTGGCGGCCGCGACGCTGTCGGACCGCTACATCACCTCGCGGTTCCTGCCCGACAAGGCGATCGACCTGATCGACGAATCGGCTTCGCGCCTACGGATGGAAATCGACTCGCGCCCCGTCGAGATCGATCAGATCGAGCGAGCGGTGCGACGCCTCGAGATCGAAGAGGTGGCGCTGGAGAAGGAGACCGACGCCGCGTCCAAACAGCGGCTGGAGAAGCTGCGCCAGGAATTGGCCGACGACCGCGAGAAGCTCAGCCAGCTCACCACCCGCTGGCAGAACGAGAAGAACGCGCTCGATTCGGCGCGCGGGCTCAAGGAGCAGTTGGAGGCGTTGCGCGGGGAGTCCGAGCGGGCCGAACGTGACGGCGACCTCGGCAAGGTCGCCGAGCTGCGCTACAAGCGCATTCCCGACCTGGAGAAGGAGCTCGCCGACGCCGAAAAGGCCAGTGCCGCAGCGTCCGACGGTGACGTGATGCTCAACGAGGAGGTGACTCCCGACGACATCGCCGACGTTGTCTCGGCGTGGACCGGGGTGCCGGTCGGCCGGATGCTCGAAGGCGAGACCGCCAAGCTGCTGCGGATGGAAACCGAGGTCGCGGGGCGCGTTGTCGGGCAGGAAGAGGCGGTGCAGGCGGTCTCCGACGCGGTGCGCAGGGCGCGTGCCGGTGTCGCCGATCCGAACCGGCCGACGGGCTCGTTCCTGTTCGTCGGCCCGACCGGTGTCGGCAAGACGGAGCTGGCGAAGTCTCTCGCAGACTTCCTGTTCGCCGACGAACGCGCCATGGTGCGCATCGACATGAGCGAGTACAGCGAGAAGCACTCGGTGGCCCGGCTCGTCGGCGCGCCGCCCGGATATGTCGGCTACGACCAGGGCGGCCAGCTCACCGAGGCGGTGCGCAGGCGGCCGTATTCGGTGGTGCTGTTCGACGAGATCGAGAAGGCGCACCCGGATGTCTTCGACATTTTGTTGCAAGTTCTCGACGAAGGCAGGCTCACCGACAGCCAGGGCCGCACGGTCGACTTCCGCAACACGATCCTCATCCTCACCTCCAATCTCGGCGCCGGTGGCGACCGCGATCAGGTGATGGAGGCGGTGCGGCGCGCGTTCAAGCCGGAGTTCATCAACCGGCTCGACGACGTGGTGATGTTCCACGCGCTCGATGCCGCGCAACTGGAGTCGATCGTCGACATCAACCTGCGTCAGCTGCAGAAACGGCTCTCACAGCGCAGGCTGACCCTCGACGTCACCGACGAGGCCAAGCAGTGGCTCGCCGTGCGCGGCTACGACCCGGCCTACGGCGCGCGACCGCTGCGCAGGCTGATCCAGCAGGCCATCGGCGACAGCCTGGCCAAGGAACTCCTCTCCGGTTCGGTCGCCGACGGTGACACCGTGAAGGTGAGTGTGGACGACGCCGCCGACAAGCTCGTCGTCGAACGCGAAGTTATCCACAGCCCGTGATTTATCCACAGCCCGGTGCGTAGGGACCTCCCAAACGCACCGGGCTGTCCTACCCTGGAGCCCATGACGAACCCGAACGATCCGTGGGGGCAACGCCCGGAGGATTCGCCGACCGAACGGCTGGGTTCGCCGGGCACCGACTCGACCACGCCGTACGGAGGCAATTCGTTCGACGAGTGGGGGCAACCGTCGAACCCGACGCAGGCGTTGCCGCCGCACGATGCGCAATGGGGTGCCTACGAAAGCGGCTATCCCGCAGCTCAACCCCCGCCGCAGCAGGCGCCGCCCGGCTACGACCAGGGTTACCAGGCGCCGCCACCCGGCTATGACCAGGGTTACCAGGCGCCGCCACCCGGCTATGACCAGGGCTATCCCGCCGCGCCGCCACCGGGTTATCCACCGCGTCCGCAGGACGGTGACCAGCAAGAATCGCCCAAACGCCACACCGGTTTGTGGGTCGCGCTCGGCTTGGGTGTGCTGGCGCTGATCGCGGTCGGTGGGGTGCTGGCCGGTCTCGTGCTGAGCGGCAACAACTCCGAGGACAACACCGCATCGGCACCGACGACCACCCAACTGCTCGTCCCGCCGACGCTGAAGCAGACCACGCCGGGCGTGCCGCCGACGGCGAGCGGGCTCCCCGGCTTGCCCGGCCTGGGTGGCGGCGAAGATCTCGGCGCCACCATGGGCAGTATCACCGCCAATACCGGCACCGAGATCACCATGAGCACCCTCGGCGGATCCGATGTGCGGGTGCTGATCGACGATGCCACCCAGGTGATCTCGCTGACCAGCACGAAGGCGAGCGAGCTTCCCGTCGGCGACATGGTTATGGTGCAGGGCGACAAGAACCCAGACGGGTCGATCCACGCCAAGATCATTATCAGTACGGCGTTGCCGGGCGGCCCCCGATGAGCGACCCGCGCGTCGAATCCCCGGTGCTACCGGGCAATCACGGCGACGGCTGGATAGGCTAGGCGACGATGACGGCTATGTGGTTCGGGTTAGCAGCGATCGCACTCGTGGGTGCGATAGTCCTGCTGTATTTCGATCGGGTCCAGCGGCAGCGCACCGGACACGCGAGACAGGTGTGGGCGAAGTCCCAGGGCTATACCTACGTGTCGGTGGAGCCCGCGCTCGCCTCGACATGGCGTCGTGGCGCGCTGACCAAGCTCGGCTACCTCTCGGCGGTCGACGTGGTCTCCGGCATTCGCAAGGGCGAGAAGTTCGTGCTCTTCGACCTGGAGGACGCGGCCACGCTGGTGGCCGTGCGACGCCAGATCGGCTCCGAGATCGATGTCGATATGCGGCTCAAGACCGCGGCGCCGCCGAAGGACCATGATCTGGAACTGCTCGGCGCCATCGGCGACCGGGTGGTGTTCGCCACCGATCCGGAGATCGCGCGCCACGCCGTAGATCAGCGGATGGTGGGCTTCATCGAGTCGCTGTCCGACACCGTGCAGATGCTGTGGAGCGAGGGCAACTGGACTCTCGGCATGCTTCCCGTCGGCAGCGGATCCAAGGACTGGGAGACCGCGATCGACGTGGTGCTCCGGTTGTCGGGCCTGCTGCACGTGCTGCCCCCGGTGGCCGAGCCCAACGAATTCACGCGGCCGAGGTCGAGCGCCAATCTCGCGCCCGGCTTCCGCCCCGAGTACGACGACGAAGACGACGATCGCGAATTCGCTTCGGGTCGGACGGAATACGCCGACGTCGAAGAGCGTGGTCGCGCCCGCTTCCCCGGTCCCGACGAACTCGATGCCGACGACGAGCCCTACGCCGCCCGCGGCGCGGCGGCACGCCAGCCCGAGACCGACGAGCCCTACGACAGACGTGGTGCCGCGGGCGGCATCGACGACGACGAGCGCTATGCCTCTCGCGGTGCTGCCGCACGCCAGGACGACGGCGCTCGTGGCGGCCTGCCGCGCGAGGATCGCGCCCCGATCGGCGGCCGCGCCCCCGCGCTGCCCGCCGACTACGACCCCGATCTCGACGACCCCGAGTTCGAAGACCAGCCCGCACCCGGACGCCGCCCGCTCGGCGAACAGCCCAAGCGCCCGTCGCTGGCCGTCGTCCCCGAGCCGCGTCCCCGCACCGAGCCACCGCACGACGACGCGGAACCGGGCAGGCCGGGCGGACCGTTCCACCCCGGTTTCCGTCCGTACCAGGGTCCCGTACCGAAATGATCCACCTGCCGTGGTAGTCATCGCGGCACCCTCCTCGACCGGAATCGATCTGCGATGACCGCTAGTCCCCTGCGCCTTCCCGGCGTACACCGCCCCGTCGCCATGATCACCGGACCGACGTCCGGCATCGGGCAGGGCTTCGCCCACCGCCTCGCCGCACTCGGCTACGACCTGGTTCTCGTCGCCAGGAACGAGGAACGGCTGCGTGGACTCGCCGACGAGCTGGCCCGCCGTTTCGCCACCTCCGCCGAGGTCCTCATCGCCGACCTGGCCGATCACGACGACCGTGCCCGCGTCGCCGCGCGCGCCGCGAGCGGCATCGACTTCCTCTTCAACAACGCGGGTTTCGCGCATTCGGGTGAGTTCTGGACGCTCGAGCCCGCGCAGCTGCAAGCCCAGCTCGACGTGAACGTCACCGCGGTCCTGCAGCTCACCAGGGCGGCCCTGCCGCCGATGGTCGCGGCGGGCACGGGTTCGATCGTGAATGTGGCGAGTGTGGCCGGGTTGATCCCCGGACGGGGGTCGACCTACTCGGCCTCCAAGGCCTACGTCGTATCCTTCACGGAGGGTTTGGCGGGTGGATTAGTGGGCACCGGTGTCCGCATCCAAGCGCTGTGCCCCGGATTCGTGCAGACCGAGTTCCACCAGCGCGCGGGCATCGAGATGAGTTCGCTGCCCAAGCGCCTGTGGCTCGACGTCGATCAGGTCGTCGACGGGTGTCTGCAGGATCTGGACTCCGGCCGGGTGATCAGCGTGCCCGGCGTGCAGTACAAGGTGCTCACCGCGGTCGCGGGCTTCATCCCGCGCACCCTGGTGGCCCGCATGAATCGCGGACTCTTCAACGCACGCGGAAGGACATGACTTAGATGATCGACCAAGCACGTCAGGCGCTCACGAAGGCCGATCGCGACCAGCTGGCCGCCCTCGTGCGCGAGCTCGCGGTCGTGCACGGCAAGGTGACGCTGTCCTCGGGCAAGGAAGCCGACTACTACGTCGACCTGCGCCGCGCGACCCTGCACCACCAGGCCGCCCCGCTGATCGGTTCGCTGCTGCGCGAACTCGTCGCCGACTGGGACTTCGACGCCGTCGGTGGGCTCACCATGGGCGCCGACCCGGTCGCGATGGCCGTGATGCACGCGCCGGGCCGTCCGATCGACGCGTTCGTGGTCCGCAAGGCGGCCAAGGCGCACGGCATGCAGCGCCAGATCGAGGGCCCCAACATCGTCGGCAAGCGGGTGCTCGTCGTCGAGGACACCACCACGACGGGCAACTCGCCGCTCACGGCGGTGCGCGCGTTGCGCGATGCCGGTGCGATCGTGGTCGGCGTTGCCACCGTTGTCGACCGGGAAACCGGCGCTGACCAGGTGATCGCCGAGGAGGGGCTGGAATATCGATCCATCCTCGGTCTCGACGATCTTGCCCTGGGTTAGCCTGAACAACGCCGAACCCGGACGACGACGTGGTCTGTCCGGAAAGTCTGAAGGACGTGTGAGTCACCTGTGGTGAGCATTGCAGTTAACAAAGGTCGCGACAACGTTGCGATGCTCGGGATCGGTGCCTACCGGCCGAAGCGCATCGTCACCAACGCCGAAGTGTGCGAGACCCTCGACTCGACGCCCGACTGGATCTTCGAGCGCACCGGTATCCACAACCGGCGCTGGATCAGTGGCGACGAGACGATCCGGTCGATCGCCGCGGCCGCCGGTGAGCGTGCGCTGAACAACACCCCGATCGATCGATCCAAGATCGGCGCGGTCATCCTGTGCACTTCGAGCTGGCTGAAGCTGACCCCGCACGGCGCCCCCTCGGTGGCCTTCGACCTGGGGCTCAACGGCGTCGCAGCCTTCGACCTGACCTCCGGCTGCGGTGGCTTCTGCTACGGGCTCGGCGTCGCCGCCGACCTGATCCGCGCCGGTTCCTTCGACTACGTGCTGGTGATCGGCGCCGAGACGATGACCGTCGGCCTCGATCCCACCGACCGCGGCACCGCGATGATCTTCGGTGACGGCGCGGGTGCTGTGGTCGTCGGTCCGGCCGAGGACAACGGCATCTCCCCGACGGTCTGGGGCAGCGACGGTGAGAACGCCGAAGCCATCGCCCAGGACGTCGATTTCCTGGAGTACATGAACAAGGCGCAAGCCCTGCAGGGCACCGATCCCTCGGTCGAGGCCGTCGGCCGGATGTCGCTGCGCATGGAAGGCCCGAAGGTCTTCCGCTGGGCCGCGGTCACTCTGCCGCGCGCGCTCTCGGCGGCACTCGAGACCTCCGGCGTGGCCAAGGACGACATCGAGGTGTTCGTCCCGCACCAGGCCAACGCCCGGATCAACGAGCTGATGAAGAAGAACCTCGGCCTTGCCGAGAGTGTGCCGATCGCCAACGACATCGAGAACACCGGCAACACCTCCGCCGCCTCGGTGCCACTGGCGATCGAGGAAATGCTGGTCACCGGCAAGGCGAAGGGCGGTCAGCTCGCGCTGCTGCTCGGTTTCGGCGCGGGCCTGAGCTACGCGGGCCAGGTCGTTACCCTGCCGCCCGCCCCGAAGGAACCGAGCTTCTGACATGCGAAAGCTGCGCGCCGCTTACCTGGCGGCGGGGGCGGTCACCGTGTTCGGCGCCGTCACCGGCCGTGACCGCCTGCAATGGGTCGCCAAGCCCCTGCTGATGCCGCTGCTCGCCGCCGACGCGGTGACCGGCGGTGTCGAGCACGATCCGGCCGAGCGCCGGATCCTGCTCGGCTCGCTGGCCGCGGCCACCGTCGGCGACGTGCTGCTCCTCGACCCCGACGACGACCGCCGCCTCATCGCGGGCGCGTCATCGTTCGCGGTCATGCAAACCGGCTACTCGCTGCTGTGGTGGAAACGAGGCGCTCGTCCCCGCCCCGAGATCGCCCTGCCCAGGGTGGTGGCATGGGCAGGCGCGGCTGGTCTGCTGCGCGCTAAGGCCCCCGGCCTCGCGATCCCGCTCACCGCGTACGGCGCGACCCTCGGCACCGCCGCGACCCTCGCATCGGATCCTGCCCTTGCGCCGGACGCGAAGAACATCGCGGGCCTGAACATTCCGAACTCGGATCCTCGTAGTCGGCTCGGTGTCGGCGCCCTACTGTTCACCGTCTCCGACGCCTTGATCGTCCTGCGCCGCCTCTTCGCCGACGACGACCGCACCCGCAGGGTCACCGAAGGCGTAATCCTGGCAACCTACGTCGCCGCGCAATACCTGCTCACGGCCGCTCTTCGGGACCGCAGCCACTGATTTCGCTCGCACATGGGTAACTCATCGGGCACTAGCGAACCCGACCCGATCAAGACCGCAAGACGCCGGCACTACCTATCCCGCGCCTCCGTCTGGCCATGAATCGCGGGGAGGCGGAACAGCACGCCCCGTCACACGGCGCTTACCTCGGTGTCGTCACCATGCAACAGCCCGCGCGCACGCTTCCAGGATGACCGGGGAATCGCAGTTCATCGAGGTGCACGGGTATCGCCGGGCGTTCCGGATGGCGGGAAACGGGCCGCCGCTGCTGCTGATCCATGGGATCACCGACAGTTCGGGGACTTGGGCGCCGGTGTTCGACGCGCTCGCCGAGCACTACACCGTGATCGCGCCCGACCTGCTCGGTCATGGTGAATCGGCCAAACCGCGCGCCGATTACGCCGTGGCGGCTTATGCCAACGGCATGCGTGACCTGCTCAGCATTCTCGGCATCGAGCGGATCACCGTGGTCGGGCATTCGCTGGGCGGCGGGGTCGCGATGCAGTTCGCCTATCAGTTTCCCGAGAAGGTGGAGCGGATCGCGCTGGTCTGCCCGGCGGGGATGGGCGCGGGCGTGCACCCCGCGTTCCGGCTCGCGACCCTGGCGGGTGCGGGCCCCGCGCTGATGGCGATCACCAGCTGGCCGGTCCGCACCGCCGTGCGCGCCGCGATTCCGGTGGTGACGGCGGCGGGGGGACTCGGCCTCGGTCCCGAGGCAGAATACGTGCTCCGCCTCTACGGCCATCTCGCCGAACCGGGCGCCCGCAACGCCTTCCTGCGCACCATCCGCGCCGCCGCCGACCGTCGCGGCCAGACCATCACCATGCTCGACCGCGGCTACCTCGCCGCCCACCTCCCGACGCTGGTGATCGGCGGCACCCGCGACACCGTCATCCCGTCGGGCCACGCCGCTCGCGCCCACCGAGCCTTTCCCGGCAGTCGCATCGAGATCTTCGCTGGCGCAGGCCATTTCCCGCACCACTTCGACCCTGACCGCTTCGTCAAACTGATCCGCGCCTTCATCGAAGAGACCGACCCGGCCGTCTTCGATCCCCTCCGCTGGCAGCGCACCCTCCGCCGCGGCCGTCCCATCGTCGGCCTCCCCTCGCCCGATCCCGAGCTCGAACCAGCGCCCGTGCCGACGGTCGAACACCTCAAAGAACCAGGATGATCCGATCCCGGTCCTGCGGGTCGACGCGAATCGGAACCGTCTCTCCCACAACCATTCTCGGCTTGTGTACCGGCATCACGTCCACCACGATCGTCCCGTGGTAGCTCTCGGTCCCTGGCACCGTGAGCTCCACATCGAACTCGGTCAGCTCACTCGCATGATCGGTCCGGCTCAACGGATGCACCCCGTCGATCCGCGCCCACCCCTCCAGCCCGTACTTGCGCAACCGCCGATCCGCCCGCGTCGGCATCGAAGCCCATGTCATCGCGATCCCGCACGCCGAGCCGAACAGCCCGACCATGATCATCACCTGATACGGCGCCGTGCCCGGCGGTGCGTGCGGTGCCAACCAGCCCAGCCACACCGCGAGCGCGATCAGATACCCGGCCACGACGCCGATCAGCGCCCGGAATACCCGCTCATGATCCATCTCGCTCACCACCCGCAAGTCGGTGTTCTTCCAGGGTAAGCGCCCCACGGCCGCCGCGATTACGCTTGGCCGATGAGCTATCCGCCCCAGGGCTATTACGCGCGCCCGCCGGAGCACCCCGAGTCGAACACGGCCCTCATCCTCGGCATCCTCGGTCTTGCCCTGTGCGGCTTCTGCGCCCCGTTCGCCTGGGTGAAGGGTCGCAAGGTCGTGGCCGAGATCGATGCCTCCGGCGGCCAGTTCGGCGGCCGCTCGCAGGCCAACGCCGGCTACATCATGGGCATCGTCGGGACCTGTGTCCTCGGCCTGTACGTCGTGCTGACGATCGGTGTCGTGATCCTCCTGGCGACGACGGCCGATTCTTCGACCTACTGAGCCCCCACCTAGCATTGCCGGGTGAACGAACAAGAGGTCGCGGGCCCGACCGAGTGGGGCGAGCACCCGCACGGCCTCGGTCCGTGGGAGCAGGAACACGACACCCCGGTCCCCACCGACGCACGCTATGACCCCGTCCTGCTGGCCGAGGGCGACCGCCGCAATGTCGTCGACGCCTACCGCTACTGGACCCGCGAGGCGATCGTCGCCGACATCGACGCCCGCCGGTTCCCCTTCCATGTGGCCATCGAGAACTTCGGCCACGACGCCAATATCGGCACCGTCGTGCGCACCGCGAACGCCTTCGCCGCCGCGGCGGTGCACATCGTCGGCAGGCGGCGCTGGAACCGCCGCGGCGCGATGGTCACCGACCGCTACCAGCACCTCGTCCACCACAGCGACCTCGCCGAGCTGCGTGAGTTCGCCGCGCGCGAGGGGCTCACGGTGGTTGCCGTCGACAATGTCCCCGGCGCGGTCCCACTGGAAACGGCCGACCTGCCACGCGACTGCCTGCTGCTGTTCGGCCAGGAGGGCCCCGGCGTCAGCGACGACGCGAAAGACGCAGCGGCGCTGACTGTTTCGATCGCCCAGTTCGGCTCCACCCGCAGCATCAACGCCGGGGTGGCCGCGGGCATCGCCATGCACGCCTGGATCCGTCAACACGCCGATCTGTCCGCGGCTTGGTAACGGAATGGGCACGCCAATGTCGGTACCACCTGGCACCATGGAGCCATGACCTCGCGCAGCGGCCGGCGCCCCCAGCCCTCTGATCGCGCCGGATCCGTGCCCACCCCGGCGCTGTGGTCCGAGCGTGCCGATATGGCCGAGTCCGCGATCGTCTCGCGGCATCTGCGCATGCTGTGGGGTTGTCCGGGAACGGAATTGGGTGTTGTCGGCTGGCCGGCGACCCGCCGCGAACGGGCCTTCGCGGGCTGGCACTACTGGTGGCAAGCCCACCTGCTCGATGTGGCGGTGGACGCCGCCAACCGCGTCCCCACCCCGGCCAGACGCAGGCGTATCGGCGCGATCGCCCGCGGCATCCGGCTGCGCAACATCACCGGCTGGACCAACCGCTACTACGACGACATGGCCTGGCTGGCCATCGCCCTGGAACGCGCCGAGCGCACCCAGGAACTCACCTCGGCCCGCAGTGGACTCCTCGCCCTCGAACAGAAGCTCTACGGCGCCTGGGAACCCGAGGTCGGCGGCGGTATTCCGTGGCGGATCAAGTCGGACTTCTTCAATGCCCCGGCCAACGGCCCGGCGGGCATCGCGCTCTTACGCCTGGGTCGCGTGGAGCGCGCGCGAGAGATGGCCGACTGGCTCGACGCGACCCTCCGCGACCCCGAAACCGGTCTGATCCTCGACGGTATCCACCTACCCTCCGGTGAGATCGAACGCCCCGTGTTCAGCTACTGCCAGGGTGTCGTCCTCGGCTTGGAAGCCGAGCTGGCCGTGCACACCGACGACGACGAACGTCACATCGCACGGGTGAGCACCTTGCTGGCCGCGGTGGAAGAACACATGACCACCCGCCTGGTGATCAATGGCGGCGGCGGCGGTGACGGTGGCCTGTTCAACGGGGTGCTGGCGCGCTATCTCGCGGTGGTCGCCCTGATGTTGCCGGGCGAGGGCAAGCGGGCCGAAACCGATCGGCGCACCGCCGCGGCCATCGTGAAAGCCTCGGCCACCGCCGCCTGGGCCAATCGACTAGAGGTCGAAGGCGAGCCGCTGTTCGGGCACGACTGGAGCAAACCGGCCCGGCTCCCAGGAGGCACCGCTGGCGCGGGCAAGTTCACCCCGGGCGGTTCGGTGACGGCCTCGGCCGTGCCCGAACGCGACCTATCCGTGCAGCTGTCCGGCTGGATGCTGATGGAAGCCGCCTACCAGGTCAGCGCGGCCGGGCTGTAGCTCAGCGCTCGGCGTCGGCCGTGATGCTGGGCTCGAGGTCGTAATCCTCGACCGGCTTCGCCATCTCCTGGCGGTAGTGCCGGATACCGAGGATGGTGCCGATGATCAGACCGACGATCAGCGTGCCGATCACCGCGGGCATGAGCCACGGCACCTGCTCCAGGAACTCGCCCGCGTAATACCCGATCAGCAACAGCACCGGCGCCCAGATGATCGCGCCCAGCGTGCTGGCAACGGTGTAGCGCCGATGATCCATCCCGGCCGCGCCCGCCACCATCGGGCACAGCGTGCGCACCCACGGAATCCAGCGGGCCACCAGCACCGCGAGGAACCCGTGCCGTTCGAGCAGATCGGTGACCTTGGCCAGATTCTTGGTGTTGATGTAGCGGCCGTTCTTGCGCGCCACCACGCGATGCCCGGTACGCGCCCCGACGACATAACCCACTTGATTACCCGCGATCGCCGCGAGCATCGTGCCCACCGACAACGCCCAGACCTGCGCTTCGCCATTGGCGTGCGAGGCCAGCACGATACCGGCGGTGATCAGCATCGAATCACCGGGCAGGAACAGCCCGATGATGAACGCGCATTCGAGAAAGACGAAAACGAGCACCACCGTGCAGACCACAGCGGGGCCCGCCGAGATCAGCGGATCGAAGCTGCCCATAGCGAGGGTGGACGGTACTGCGGTCACAGGGATCAGTGCGTCTCGTTCGTCGAAGCAGCCAGCTCGCCGCTCTGCGCCGGCGCGGCCGGTGCGTTGCGGCGCTCGAGCACCTTCTTACCGACCGTGATGATCGCGGGCAGGATCGAGACGAACACGATCAGCAGGAAGATCGCTTCGACGTGGTCGCGGATGAACGGCACATTGCCGAGGAAGTAGCCGATGATCGTGACACCGCCACCCCACAGCACCGCGCCGACGATGTCGAACGCCACATACTTGCGGTAGCTCATCTGCGAGACACCGGCCAGCACCGGCATGAACGTGCGCACGATCGGCACGAACCTGGCCAGGATGATGGTCTTGGGGCCGTGCTTCTCGAAGAACTCGTGCGTCTCGGTGACGTAGTGCTTCTTGAAGAAGCGGCTGTCTTCCTTCTTGAAGATGGCCGGACCGATCTTGCGGCCGATCCAATACGCACACTGGTCGCCGGCGAAGGCCGTGATAATCACCAATGGCACGAGCACCCAGATCTCCGGGCCGGTCTCACGCGCGGCCAGCATGCCGCCGGTGAACAGCAGCGAGTCACCAGGCAGCAAGGGGAACAGCAGGCCGGTCTCGATGAAGACAATCGCCAGGATAGCGGGGATAACCGCCTTGGACAGCCAGGTCTGTTCGAGTAGATACAACGGGTCCAGCAACTGGGTCAACGCAAGGTTGCTCGTCACCGCATCGGATACCGCCAGCAAAGTCACGGCCCCCACAGTACCGGTCCGATCTGTGACATGAGTGCCCTGCGGGTGAACCTCGCCCCACCGGGTGATCTCGCGTTCGCCTTCCTAATTTAGGGTGTGGCCTGACAGAATTGGTTTTTGCTCCCCACAAGACGGAGGTCACTGCTGTGCCTATCGCGACCCCGGAGGTCTACGCCGAGATGCTCGGCCGGGCCAAGGCGCACTCGTTCGCGTTCCCGGCTATCAACTGCACTTCGTCGGAGACGATCAACGCCGCCATCAAGGGCTTCGCCGACGCGGGCAGTGACGGCATCATCCAGTTCTCCACCGGTGGCGCCGAATTCGGTTCCGGCCTCGGTGTGAAGGACATGGTCACCGGCGCGGTGGCACTGGCGGAGTTCGCGCACATCGTCGCCGCGCGCTACGACGTGACGATCGCGCTGCACACCGATCACTGCCCCAAGGACAAGCTGGACACCTACGTGCGTCCGCTGATCGCGATCTCGCAGGAGCGCGTGAACAACGGCCTGAACCCGCTGTTCCAGTCGCACATGTGGGACGGCTCGGCCATCCCGATCGACGAGAACCTCGAGATCGCCAAGGAACTGCTGAAGGCCTGTCAGTCGGCCAACATCATTCTCGAGGTCGAGATCGGTGTCGTCGGCGGCGAGGAAGACGGCGTCGAGGCCGAGATCAACGACAAGCTCTACACCTCGCCCGAGGACTTCGAGAAGACCATCGACGCGCTGGGCGGTGGCGAGAACGGCAAGTACCTGCTCGCGGCCACCTTCGGCAACGTGCACGGTGTGTACAAGCCGGGCAACGTGGTGCTCAAGCCCGAGGTGCTGGCCGAGGGCCAGCGCGTCGCGGCCGCCAAGCTGGGCCTGGCCGAGGGTGCGCAGCCGTTCGACTTCGTCTTCCACGGTGGATCGGGCTCGCTGAAGTCCGAGATCGAGGACTCGCTGCGCTACGGCGTGGTGAAGATGAACGTCGACACCGACACCCAGTACGCCTTCACCCGCCCGATCGCCGGTCACATGTTCGCCAACTACGACGGTGTGCTGAAGATCGACGGTGAGGTCGGCAACAAGAAGGTCTACGACCCGCGCAGCTACCTCAAGAAGGCCGAGGTCTCGATGGCCGAGCGCGTGGCCGAGGCCTGCAACGACCTGAAGTCGGCCGGTCGCTCCGTCAGCGGTTCCTGATTTTCGCACCAACAAACGGGGCCCGAGCTCATGAGTCTTGATGTCCGTGTGCTCGGGCCCGTCCGATTGCTCGTCGGCGGTGAGCCGGTAGCGGTCGGCGGGCCCAAGCCGCGCGCTCTCCTTGCCGCGCTCACCGTCAACAGGCGGCGCGCGGTGTCTTCTGCTGTGCTTGCCGAGATGGTCTGGAACGAGGATCCACCGGATTCCTACGCCGCCAGTCTGCAGGTGTTCGTGTCGAACATTCGCAAAGCGCTGCGCAATGCGGGGATCGATTCGGCGCAGGTGTTGCGGACCGAGGGCGCGGGGTATCGGCTCGAAATCCCCGATACCGCCTGTGATCTCGGACGGTTCGAGAGCGCGCGAGAAGCGGGTTCGCGGTGTCTCGACGTGGGCGACCACCCCGGTGCCGCCAACCTCTTCGGCGCTGCACTGCGTGAATGGACCGGGCGGGCGCTGGCCGACCTGGCCGGATTGCAGTTCGCCGACGGTTTCGCCACCGCGATGAACGAGGAGCGGCTACTGGCCGTCTCCGCCCGCGTGGACGCTGAGATCGCCTGCGGTCGGGCGTCTTCGGTGATCGGCGAGTTGGTATCGATGACCAACGAGCATCCGCTGCGCGAGCCGCTGTGGGGGCAGCTGATCACCGCGCTGTATCTGTCCGGGCGGCAGGCGGACGCACTGGAGGCGTGCCGGCGGGTGCGTGGGGTGCTGGCCGAGGAACTGGGAATCGATCCCGGCGCGGCCCTGATCGAGCTGGAGCAGCGGGTTCTGCGGCAGGAGCCGTTGAATGTGCTGGCGTCCAGGCGATCTGATCAGGTGGCCGCGGCGATGACCGAGACCGTCACCGAGGTGCCGCAGTCGATCCGGAACGGCAATCTGCGTTTCGCCGACGGCCGCACGCTGCCGATTCCCCACGGCGGCATCAGGATCGGCCGCATGACCGACAATGAACTGGTCCTCGATGATCCGAAGGCCAGCCGGTATCACGCGCACATCATGCCGAGCCGCGCCGGTCTGCTGATCAAGGATCTGCACTCCGCCAACGGGGTTTACGTCAACGAGGTGCCGATCGACAGCGGTGCCCTGTTGGCCGATGGGGACATCATCCGAATCGGTGGAACCGTTTTGGTGTTCATCGCGGTGAAGTAAGGCTGCTCCGGGCTACGTCAGCCGGATCTCAGCCGCTGCTCGACCGAAGAGCTTGCGGCCCTCGGAAACTCCGCTCAACAGCACCGTCGCCGCGCGCCGACCGGGATCGACCGACTTGATCTTTCCGGAGAACTCGATCACGCCGGCTTCGGCGGGCGGAACCGGAACGAACCCCGAGAACCGGACGCTCAGCTTCTCGATGGCAGTCGGGTCGCCCAGCCAATCGGTCAGGTACTGCGCGGCCAGGCCCATGGTGAGCAGGCCGTGGGCCACCACTGTGGGCAGCCCGGCCAGTTCGGCGGCGCGGTCGCTGAAGTGGATCGGGTTGGGGTCGCCGGAGACGCCCGCGTAGTTGGCCAGGTCGCCGCGGGTCAGGCGGGCGGTGGCGGGCGGGAGCTCGGTTCCCTTTGCCAGGGTGTCGAATTCGGGGGTGGTGTTGACCGCGACGGGTTCGCGCGGGAGCGGCTCGGGGACGGGGCCGGTGCGGCGGATCAGCACGTCGCCGGTGTCGGCGGCGACGTCGGGTCGGGGCTGCATGCTGATGTTCTCGACGGCTTCGACGATATTGGCGTCGACCTCGATGCCGCGGCGGGCCACGATCGTGGTGGTGCCCTGCACGGCGACCTGGTCGTGCTGGTTGCGCAGCTTGAAGCCGACGTTGATGAAGTCGTTGTCGCCGAACTGACGGATCGACTCGATCTCGATCTCGGTGCTGATCCGGTCGCCGGCCAGCATCGGGTGGAACAGCTCGAAGACCTGGTCGGTCTGCAGCACCTGCGACAGGTCGTACTCGGTGAGCACACTGTCGAGCAGGGCGCGGGTGGCGGTCATGCCGATCACCGAGGCGAAGGTCGGCGGGGCGATCACCCCGTCGTAGCCGAGCTTGCGCGCGTCGACTTCCTGCTGGTGGGCGGGGTGCAGATTCTGCACGGCCCTGGCGAATTCCCGGATCTTCTCGCGGCCGATTTCGTAGTGATCGCGGAACCCGAAGCGCTGACCAACCAGCGTCGCATCCGGGACCACAGCTTCGATGTCCGGCTGCTCCACTGTCTGTTCCCTGCTCATGATCCGGAAAACTTTACTTGTTTACCCATCTGGATCACCAGTTATGTGTGACCCGTCATAGCAGTCAGAAGTGTCCGCTACGACGGGTCGACGCACGATCAGGGAGTACCCGCGGGGTCACACACCTTCCAGCTACCGTCGGTGCGCTGCAGGTCGAACGTCCGCGCGGTCCGCTTCGACGGATCCGCCGAGGTGTAGACCGTGGCCTGGGCCAGCGCGGTGTCGCCGGTGATCCGCACCGCGTCCACGCTGTCGACCACCGGAATGGAACCGCGCTCGGTCGAGACCTCGTGTACGCCCTTGAACTGTTCGGGAGTGATGCCCTGATAGAACGTGTGCAGCTCGCCACAGGTGCTCGCCCGCAGGTCCTCGAGGTCACCGCTGCGCAGCGCGTCGGTGTAGTCCCCGATCACCGCCTTCACCTGTCCCTCTGGCGAGTTGTCCGCACCGCCCATCAACGCCACCACGGTCGCGATCAGGGCAACGACGAGCACCGCGGCACCGCCGGCGGCCAGCAGCCACTTCTTGGGCCGCTTCGCGCCGGGTTCCGCCGGAGCCTCGCCCGGCGTCCCGATTCGCTGGGGCGGCGCCACCTGCCGCTGCCCCTCCGCCAACTGCTGTGCGGGGCGCGTCGGCTGGATGTCCGCGGGTGAAGGTGCCGATCCACCCGTGCGCTGCGGGGCACCCGGTCCGCGTGG
Organism: Nocardia sp. NPDC058519; assembly: GCF_042719755.1. Lineage (NCBI taxonomy): Bacteria > Bacillati > Actinomycetota > Actinomycetes > Mycobacteriales > Nocardiaceae > Nocardia > Nocardia sp. NPDC058519. The sequence continues at coordinate 17,583 of NZ_JBHXNK010000052.1, forward strand.
CGGCGAAGGCTGCGTCTCCTCGACGCCCTGCTGCCCTGCACCACGGGGGTCTTGTGGGCCGGGGCCCGTCGGCCCGTGCTGGCCGGGGCCGACAGGTCCTTGCTGACTACGTGCCGCCGGTCCTTGCTGACCCGGTCCCGCCTGCCCGTGCTGACCCGGGCCCGCCGGCCCGTGCTGGCCAAGACCTGACGGCCCGTGCTGGGCCGGACCCGCGGGGGGCTGGCCCTGACCGGCAGGCCCGAACTGGCCGGGCCCGGCAGGCCCTTGCTGGCCGGCCTGGCGCGGCCCGGCCGGACCACGCGGCGTATTCGGCGGCGGGGTCATCGCGGGCCGTCCACCGGCAGGCGGCACCACGCGATCGGTCCCGCCCGGACCGGCGGTCTTCGCCCGCTGCACCGGCATGGCGGTGGTCGGCGCATCCGCCGCGCTCGCCACCCGCATTGCCACGGTCTGGTCCTCGGAAGCGGGACCGTCTGTCTTCGGCCCACCCGTCTGGAACTTCTCGGTCGCGTCGACGTCGACCGGTTTGTCGCCCCGCGAGTTATCCGCAGCAAGCCCGGACCCAGCGGCCCCGAACCCGGTAGCCCCTGCCCCTGAGATGCCGGACTTTGCGGTCGTGGCTGAATCGGCCTCGGACCCCGCGTCTACAGCGGCAGTCGGTTCACCCTTCGGGCCGGCAGCGGTCGGCGCACTCGAATCAGCTTCGGCTGCGGTACCTTTCGTGCTGTTTGTGTGGCTGTCACCGTCCTGTACGCGCGCGCCGGAGCCACCATCGGCGGTCGACTTCGAGCTCCGCGGATCTGACGACTCGTCGGTTCCGCTGCCCGCTGCAGCAGCAGCACCCGCTGCACCCGCCACCGCTGCGCTGGCAACCGAGCCGCGCGCGGTCGTGCCATTCGGCGCGGATACCTTGTCGGACTTCGCATCCGACGCCTCGGCGAGATCGGCCTTGTCCATCCCAGCGGTCGGCACATCCGCCTGCGCCGACTTCGCCTGGGCACCACCGATCTTCACCGTTCGGTCATCGGCCGAACCACGATCCGCCGCCGGATTCCGCCCAGGAATCGACATCGCGGTCGTCGCTGCGTCCGGTCCGGCGAGGTCGGGACCCTGCACGTCGCGAGGCCGCGAGCTCGAGGCATCTGCCTGCTCTCCGGGCAGCCCTTTCGACAACCCCGCCAACGGCGACCCGCCACCAGCTGAATCCTGTTCCGCGCCTTGCCCACCCGGACTCGCGGGTGCGTTTCCTTGCCGACCGACGGGCGATCCACCACCGGGCACGCTCACTCGCGGAGCACCACCCGGTCCCGCAGGCCGTGGTCCACCACTCACATTGCCCGGTCCGCCGATCGGCCGGGCGCCGGGCGCACCGCTGTTTTCCCCGGCGTGGGGTCCACCGGCTTGCTGCGGACCTGGTCCGCGTCCTGCTTGCGGTCCACCCGGCTGCTGTGGACCGGGTCGGCCGCTCGGTCCGTGTCCCGCTTGGGGACCACCGGTTTGCTGTGGACCGGGTCCACGTCCCACTTGCGGTCCGCCGCTCTGTTGCGGACCGGGCCCGCCGACCGGACCACCGGATCGCGATCCACCCTGACCTGGATGTTGTTGTGCACCGGGCGCGTTGCCCGGCCGACCTGAAGGTTGTTGCGTACCGGGCGGCTGTCCCGCGCCGGGACGCGTCCCACCGGGCGTAAACCCTGGCCGACCCCATGACTGCTGCGACCCCGGACCCGAAGGCTGTTGTCCACCGGGCACATTGCCCGGCCGTGCCGGTCCCACGCCGGGTGCGTTGCCGCCCGGCCGTCCACCGGCGGGGTTGCCCGGCGGTACGCGAGGTCCACCTTGTGGAGATCCACCAGCCTGAGCTCCACCGGGACCACCGGTGCGCTGAGGACCGCCCTGCCCCGCGGGAGGCTGCGTCCCACCGGAACGCGCGTCCTGCGCCCGCGCGGCATCATCGGGCTGACCCGGCAGATCCCCGCGCCGGATCACCACCGTCTGATCCGCACCCACCGGCGGCCTCGTCGCGCGGTCCGGCTCGGTGACCGACTCCGGTGCGCCGGGAGGAGACGCGGACGAATCGTCACGCTGGCCGGGCGCGCCGGGACCGGCAGACTCTGCTGCCGGGTTGTTCTCGTCGGTCGGGTCGGACACCTCTGTACCCCTCGCTCAGGCTCGAACGTTGCACTCTGCGCTCAGCCTAATAGGCGCGGACGCGAAGCGGTCCCAAGTCTGTTGCGCATGGCTGTCGCGAAGGCGCGGGGGCGCGTGGGTGAGTGCTGCGGCGGGCGGGTCGGCGCCTGTCGGACGCTCGGTGCACAATGAACCCATGACCTCCTTCGGTGACCTGCTCGGACCGCAGCCGGTCCTCCTTCCCGAACTGATCGACGCCGAAGACGCCATTGCCGCGGGCACCGACCCTGTCGAGGTCGCCGCGCAGTACCCGGCCGCATCGATCGCATGGGCCCAGCTGGCAGAGGCCGCGCTGAAGCGCGCCGGTGGCGAGGTGAACCACGACACCGTCGCCGCGTACGCCTTCGCCCGCACCGGCTACCACCGCGGCCTCGACCTGCTGCGTCGCAACGGCTGGAAGGGTTTCGGCCCCGTCCCGTGGAGCCACGAACCCAACCAGGGTTTCCTGCGCAGCGTCGGCGCGCTGGCCGCCGCGGCGAAGACGATCGGCGAAACCGAGGAGTACGCGCGCTGCCTCGACCTGCTCGAGGACTGCGATCCGCGCGCGGCGAACGAACTCGGCCTGGATTGAGTCAGTGGTCGGGTCCGAGTCGTAGGTGAGCGAGCACAAGCCTTTCGTCGCCGTCGCCACTCCGGTGGTCGCGGCCGCCAAGGTCACGACCGTCGGCCGGTACCGGGCGTCGATCGAACGCTTGCGGCTCTCGACCATCCCGATCATCCAGTGCGCGCTCGGCGCCGCACTGGCCTGGTTCATCGCCCACGACCTCGTCCACCACGTCGAACCGTTCTTCGCGCCGACCGCCGCGGTGGTCTCCATCGGTATCTCGTTCGGTGCGCGAGTGCGCCGCTCGGTGGAGCTGGTGGTCGGTGTCGCGGTCGGCATCGGGATCGGCGACCTGTTCATCGCCCAGGTCGGGACCGGTGTCTGGCAGGTGGGCCTGGTGGTCGCCGGTGCGATGGCGGTGTCGGTGTTTCTCGGCAGCGGCGCGCTCATGACGATCCAGGCGGCGGGTTCTGCCGTGCTGGTCTCGACCTTGAATCAGGCGCCCGGCGCGGGCCCCAACCGCATGATCGACGCCTTGATCGGCGGACTCGTCGGCGTGCTGATGGTCGCGCTGATCCCACTGCACCCGGTCCGCCGCGCCCGCGAACACGCCGCCGACGTGCTGTCGGTGATGAGTAAATCGATGATCGCCTGCGCCGACGGCCTGCTCGAACAGGACTCGACGAAGGTGTCCGACTCGCTCTCGGCGGTGCGCGACACCCAGCCCCAGATCGACGCCCTACGCGACGCACTCGCAGGCGGCCGCGAGGTCAGCCGGATATCGCCGCTGTACTGGAATTCCCGAAAACGCCTGCAACGCATCCACAACGCGGCCGACCCGCTCGACAACGCCGTCCGCAATGCCCGTGTGCTGCTTCGTCGTTCGCTCACCCTGGTCCGCGACGACGAGGTCCTCGATCCGCGCTTGATCGACCTGGTCGACCAGTTGGGCCACGCCACCGACGTGGTCCGCAAGGTGATGCTTGCCGACCCTGGCGAGCAACCCGATCAGGCCGAGGCCCTCAAGTCGTTGCGCAGCGTCGCCAAGGATGCCCGCCCCGAACTCGTTGTCGGGGCGGGGTTGTCGGCACACGTGGTGTTCGCGCAGATCCGTTCGATCGTGGTGGATCTGATGGTGGTGTGTGGGATGCAGCGCATCTCGGCGATCGCGCTGCTCCCGCCCACGGTGCCCAATCCGTATGTGACGCCGGAGGAGTAACTCAGTCGCCGACGGGGGAAACGCGCGGGCGCCCGGAACGCAGCGAGAAACGCTTGCGGTCGAAGTCCCACGCCCGGTAGATAGGCCACTGCGAGGTGTGCATGATCCACGCGCCGGTGATCACCGCGCGATGGAACGGCACGATGTTGTAGCCCTGGTTGGCGATGGTCTGCAGGCCGCGCAGCTGGTACTTCCACCACACGTCGGGCGGGGTCTTGCGCCGCCGCGCGGAGATCTCGGCCCGCAAGGTCGGTAGCTGGTCGATACGCAGCTTCGCCTTCGAGAGGCACAGTGCCAGATCGAGGTCTTCGTGCAGGTCACGGCGGGTGGTGGTGGCCGAACGCACCTGGTCCCACGCCGCGCGCCGGATCGCCATATTGGCACCGTGCACATTGCCGACGGGCTGGGTCTTGATCATCCCGAGCCGTTCCTGCCCGCCGATCGCGGCGGCGAGGAAGATGCCGATCGGGGAGTCGTGATAGGTACTGATGCCGGTCACCGCCATGGTGTCCGCGTAGGAGTCGAGGTGGGCGCGCACGGTGGCGCCCCACTCGGGGGAGACGAGGGTGTCGGCGTCGATGCGACCGAGGTAGTCGCCGCGAGCCTTGTCGAAACCGGTGTTGCGAGCGAACGCGACGCCGGGTTGCGGCTCGGAGATCAATTCGATCTTGGGATGTCGGGCGGCGAGTTCGGCGACGATCTCGCGGGTGTTGTCGGTGCTGCCGTTGTCGACGACGACGATCTCGTCGATCGTGTCCTGGCCGACAAGACGCTCGAGGCATGCGGTGATGCCCGCTGCTTCGTCGAGCGCCGGGATGACGACGGACAGGACAGCGGACGATCCGGTGGAGCTCATACGCAATTTCCGTTCCAGGGTCGAGTCTGACCCGAGGCTATCAACGCCAGAAACGGGTCAACTGGCCACCATAGGCGGCCCACACCTCAGGTACCCCCGACAATTCGAACAATGCGTAAACACCGTTGAAGAACACCTGACTCAGCGGGGTGAAAAAGATGACAGCGAACAGGATCAACATGCCGTAGGGCTTGAACTGATCGAGCGAGCGCCGCGTCTGGTAGCTCAGCGACGGCTCGATGATCCCGTAGCCGTCCAGCCCCGGCACCGGCAGAATGTTCAGCAGAAACGCCGTGATCTGCAGAAACGCCAGAAAACTGAGCCCGCACCAGAACGCGGGATGCTCGGCGACCGATCCGAAAGCCCGGATCACGATCAGCAGCACCACCGCGCACAGCGCGTTCGACGCGGGTCCGACCGCGCTCACCAGGCGTTGCACACTCGTCTTGAACCGTGTCGTGTCCACATACACCGCGCCACCGGGCAAACCGATCCCGCCGAGCGCGATGAACACCAGCGGCAGGCCGATCGACAGCACCGGGTGGCTGTATTTCAGCGGATTCAGCGTGAGATACCCACGCACCTCCACCTCGTGATCGCCCGCCCGCCACGCCACATACGCGTGGGAGAACTCGTGCAGGCACAAACTGACGATCCAGCCGAACACCACGAGCAGGAACACGCCGACCTTGGCGCGCACCGACTCGATATCGGCGTCCCAGGCGAGTGCACCGCCGCCCACCGCGACCAGCACGATCAGCAGGAAAACCGGGCTCGGCCGCACCGCGCTGTTCCCGGTCCGCCGATCCGAGGGGAAGGAGTAGGTCATCGCACCAGCAACCAGGGTTGTTCGAATCGATAGAAGGTCGAGCGGGGCACGGTGCGTTCGGCGGTGATCCCGTCGCGGGTGACCACGGCCCCCGGGGTGCCGAGCTGGGCGGCACGACCGGAAACCCAGGTGCGCTTGCGCATGCCTTTGCGCACGCGTGCGCGGACACCGGGCATGGTCATCGTCGGCGAGATCAGCATCGTGGTGACCTTGCCGGTGAACAGCAGTGTGTCGTCGACATAGGCTTCGCCCTCGAGCTTGGCGCCGTCGACTCCGGTGATGCTCGCGCGCCCGACCAGCACGGTGCCGGTGTCGTCGCGGATCAGCGGCGTCTCGATCGCCCGGCCTTCCACCGCTCGTTTCGCGGCGCCGTTACCGGTTCCGGTCTGATAGACCCGCGAGGCATAGGTCGTATCGACCGGTACGAAACCGACTTCGACATGCAACCGCTCGGTGCGCATCAGATGTGTGAGCACGGCGGCGAGCGAGGCGTCGGCGCCGAGGACGATCAGGCGCGGCAGGCTGTCGGCGGCCAGCACCGGCAGCAGTTCATCGATCACCGCGACATCGGGCACCCGCCCGGTCTGGGTATTGGGTAATGAGGAGAGCGCGATCGGGACCGGCATATCACCGCATCGGAGAACGTGGGTACTCAAACTGCGGTACACCCTCCTCGGTCAAGCAAACTCACTGCCGACTGGTAACCGTAACCGATCAGGGCAGGTGCGGTAGGCCGGGGTCGGGAGGCCTGCGACGGGGCAGGCCGACAGGACCTGATCAGGCGTCGGCTAGACTGTGCCTCCGGCCACCGCCTCAGTGATAGACGCGCCAGCGTCTACGGCAGGTAGCTGCAGCGCCGCGTGTGCTGCCGTCGATCTGTAGGAGACTCCGAAATGCCGGCAATCGTCCTCATCGGTGCCCAATGGGGCGACGAGGGTAAGGGCAAAGCTACAGACCTGCTCGGTGAGCGGTTGCAGTGGGTGGTCCGATACCAGGGCGGCAACAACGCCGGTCACACGGTGGTTCTCCCCAATGGCGACAAGTTCGCTCTGCACCTGATTCCGTCCGGCATCCTCACCCCTGGCGTCAAGAACGTCATCGGTAACGGTGTCGTCGTCGACCCGGGCGTGCTGCTCGACGAGCTCGCCGGTCTGGAAGAGCGCGGAGTCGACACCTCCGGCCTGCTGCTCTCCGCTGACGCGCACCTGATCATGCCGTATCACGTGGCCATCGATAAGGTCACCGAACGCTTCCTCGGCAACCGCAAGATCGGCACCACCGGTCGCGGTATCGGCCCCTGCTACCAGGACAAGGTCGCCCGCGTCGGCGTCCGCGTCGCCGACGTGCTCGACGAGAAGATCCTCACCCAGAAGGTCGAGGCCGCCCTGGAGTTCAAGAACCAGGTGCTGGTCAAGATCTACAACCGCCGCGCGCTCGACACGCAGCAGGTGGTGGACGAGGTGCTCGAGCAGGCCGAATCGTTCAAGCACCGCATCTCCGACACCCGGCTCGAGCTGAACCTGGCGCTCGAGCGCGGCGACACGGTGCTGCTGGAAGGCTCGCAGGGCACGCTGCTCGACGTCGACCACGGCACCTACCCGTTCGTCACCTCGTCCAACCCGACCGCGGGTGGCGCGGCGGTGGGTTCGGGTATCGGACCGAACAAGATCGACACGGTGCTCGGCATTCTCAAGTGCTACACCACCCGCGTCGGCTCCGGCCCGTTCCCGACCGAGCTGTTCGACAACTTCGGTGAGTTCCTGGCCAAGAACGGTGGCGAGGTCGGTGTCACCACCGGTCGTGCGCGTCGCTGTGGTTGGTTCGACGCGGTGATCAGCCGGTACGCCACGCGCGTCAACGGCGTCACCGACTACTTCCTCACCAAGCTGGACGTGCTGTCCGGGCTGGATACGGTGCCGATCTGCGTGGCGTACGAGATCGACGGCAAGCGGGTCGAGCAGATGCCGACTACGCAGACCGAGTTCCACCACGCCAAGCCGATCTACGAGGAGCTGCCGGGTTGGTGGGAGGACATCTCCCACGCGCGCACCTTCGAGGAGTTGCCCGCCAACGCGCAGGCGTATGTGCTTCGGTTGGAAGAGCTGTCGGGTGCTCGGATCTCGTGCATCGGTGTCGGTCCGGGTCGTGACCAGACGATCGTTCGGCACGATGTTTTGGCTTGATGTGAGGCTGGGGAACTAGTCGGGAGGTCCGGTGCCGGTCAGGCGCCGGGCCTTTCTTTATGTGGTCCATGGGGCAGAGCTACGGGGGTTTGGTGCTCCCGGGCGGTTTGTGGGGCGGGGCGCCCGGGGTTTGAGTAGTCCCAGGCAGGTTTGACGCTGTGTTTTTTGGAGCGCTGGCGCGCTCGAGTCGCGGCCCCGAGGGGCCGCCGGTTAGGCACCGGTGCTTGCTCC
>NZ_JBHXNK010000053.1:0-24611 GCF_042719755.1 Nocardia sp. NPDC058519
CGGGCAGGAAGGAGACTCGGTTGAAGCTTTGACCGCCTGACCAACTGCGGTCACGCGGGGATCATCCCGTTACACCACGCATTTGGACTTGACCCAAACCGAGATGACTTCATCGCTACGATAAGAGGGGCCATCCCATGAGGACAAGTCCCTCGCCAGTTCTGAGACTCTACCGACGCCCTGCGGAGTTGTGGCGTGGTTGTAGTACCAATACCGGGCCCTGACCGGCAACGGCTCTTACAAGCACCCCATCAACACCACACCCGCGCCTTCGCGCGCGGTATGCGCGGATGGTGTCGGCTGCCGTTTCGCATTCGCCGGTGCGGCTCGGAAGTCGCCGATGTGGATCTCCATCAGCACGCCGACGTAGTGATCCTCGTCCTCGAATCCCCCGACGCCACGGCTCGCCATCCCTCGCGGGTGCCATCGCTGCGAAGACAGCTGCGGGACGGAGAATTCCGAGGTCAATCCCGGCTGACCGGCCCAGGCCAGAGCCGAAACCGATCTGCGGGGATCCGCAGCGGCCCGAATGTCTCGCCAACGATCGTTTGGCCAACGATCGTTTGTTGGACGTAGGCCTGACTCGACGTCGGTCGGGAACTCTGTTGCGGCATCGGCGGAAGGTTCCGCCCAGCAACATCCGCTCATGCCGCTGATCGCGCAAGCTGCTCAGGGCCTTGGTAGTGCAGAGTCGGCCCCGCTCGCTGGGGTGAGATATCGATTACACACTCCTTTGATGCTGTTATCGGATACCACTCGTCCAGTCGGGTTGGAAACCCGAGTTGACGTTCACGGACGATGCAGGTTCAGGCCAGCGGATCAGCTCGCGTTGCACGGAATTTCGGCATGTCAGCTGGGCTTACGCTTGGGCGCATGCCCGACCAATGTGACATCAGGGTCGGAAGGCACCGCAATCCCGAAGGTGCAGAGCCCACCTCAATTTCGCCAGACACCGCTTCCTTCAGGCAGCATCATCGGCCGCCTGAGAGTTCCTTGGCCCGCATCGGCAAACCAACCGAGCCAGCGTTCGACGAACTGCTCCCCACCTTCACCGCTCATACCAGAGGGCGGCCAAGCTACTTGTTCTGTGTGCATTACCCGAGACAACGCGAGCCCGGCATCTCGCTCAGACGGTGAGATTGCGTACGGCTCAACTACTGTGCCCGATCCGATTCGGTAGAAAGCGGTCTCGAACCAGTGGTACTCGCCTTCAACCTGGGCATCGCAGAACCAAAGACTGTGTTCTCTGCCTCTCCAGCCCTGCGCGAACCCTCTTCCTGTGATCTCCACACGAATCGTTCCTGCGCAGACCACATCGAACGGCATCACGTCATACTGGTGGGTGGCCTCTGTGGGGCCTTGGAGTACTAGCCTTCCTGACCCGAGCTGGTACGTCGTTTTTCCTCCGGTGCTTTCTTTCGTAACTCCAGGCAGAGTGTCCAGTGCCTCGTATATCGGATTGATCCACTCATGGGCGATCAGAAGCGCCGACTGCGCCAGTTGTCGTCTGCGTTCCTGCTTGGTTCTCGCGCTTGCCGCGGCGGCATCGACCTGTGACTGCTTGAGTACCTCACTGTTTGACAGCGCGAGAATTTTACTCATTGCAGGGGACGCAACCACGCGGCTAGCAGCAGCGAGTTCATCCAGAATTTTTGCAGGTGCTGGGCGAGCTTCGGGTGCTTTGGCCAACATTCGCACGATCAGTGAGCTGAGCAGCGGAGAGCAGTTGGGCGGTGGAGGTGCAGTGTTGCGGTGCTGCTCATAAAGGTCCGGCCCTTCGAAGGGGAGGTTGCCGGTCACGAGTTGGAACGCTACTACGCCCAGCGAGTACACATCGGACTTGATTGTTGCCCGTTCGCCGACCCACCGCTCCGGTGCCTGCCATGGGCGAGACCCGGCGTGTTTATAGGTGTACGTCTGAGTGTCGTCGTCGGTGTACCGCGCGATCCCGAAGTCCGCCAGGCACCACGCGCCCTGGTACCGAAGAATGTTCTGCGGCTTGACATCACGGTGAACCACGATGCTGCCCAGGTCTACGAGCGCAGTCGCGACATCGGTTAGAGCCTCTATGGCCTCGGATTCATCGAGCTTTCCGCGTGCCTGCAGGTGTGCATTGAGCGATCCCTCGGCTTTGGGCATCCGCAGCCAGAACTCGGTACCGGCGTCGAAGATCTCATCAAAGCGCAGGACGTTGCGGCACTCATGGAGATCTTGCGCCAACAGATCCCTGTTGCCGCCACCTGGCCGTTTGGCTACCTTCTTGACGACCGCACGTTTGCCGTCCCGCTCGACCTCTAACACGGAACTCATTCCTGGCGTGTCGCCGATGGGACCGATCACAGCCCACTGCTCTTCAAGCTCAAGGTACTCCGTCATGGTGCTATCTCATCACGCAGACGCACTTGAACAGCCACAGTGGGCCAAGGGAATTCGGCCGCACGCCGGCAACAGCGATGTCACTGGTGCCGCCCTATCATCCTGAGTTAGCGATCCGGATCCGAGGCTGGTTGCCCAAGCAGTGTGGTGGCGATGTCGGACTCGGCCTGCTCGAAGGGATTGCGATCGCCCGGACTGCTTCGAAGCAGGGCGCACGGAACTCGTCCACCGCGTCACCGTCTGGGTGGTCGATGAGCGCGATTCAGAGGGCGGGAGGGACTGCTGCACGAACAGGTCAACGCTGTCACCGGATCGTGCAGCAGTCCCGTTGCCTCCCTCCCACCCTCTGGTTGAGGAGTGTAACGAACATCTCACCCCGGCCAGGTGTGCACGCTACGTACTCCACGTCGTCTACGCAGCGTAAAGAACACCTCAGAATTCCTCGCCCAGTCCCGCCGGTAAGCCGATCAAGGCTGTGCGCAGCCGGCATTTGCAAGTGTCGGAGAGGCTGGCCGGTCGCGCGGTAGGCGGCATTATCGCGCACTTGTGCTGACTAAAGTCAGCGCTGATCAGCGTGCTCTGAAACGTCTTCGCTGATGAGAGTGCATTGGGGCTGCAGCCAAAGCGCGGGCGGATAGAAGTCGCCCGGATGCCTGCAACCCAGCACCGCAGACAACCGCGAGTCAGGACCAACCCGCCACAGGCGCAACTCGGCACAACAGCTGCGTGCCTTCCGTGACTCGCCCCTGACGAATCATCAATCTCGCCATCACATCGATGTTGTTCCCGAGACGAAAACCTGGTTCCACCACCGCAATCGCCTCGTCGAGACGCCCGACCGAGACCAGCAAGTCGGACAGATACGCTGCACCCTCCGGCTCCCCGACTTCCGGACGAACCCGCAACTCTTCGATCGCCTGCACGGTGCGGCCGCAGCGGTCGAGCAACCCGGCGCGTTCGACCAGTAGCTCCCACGTCATGTCGCCCGCCATGACGGCGCAGTCATCGATCAGCGCCAACGCTTCGTCCGGACTTCCAAGGTCGAGAAGCAGCGTCCAAAAGAACTGCAGGGAAACAACATCCAAAGGATTCACAGCCTTACGCAGCTCTACCAGCCCTTCGCCGATCCGGCCCGCACGAAGCAGCAACTGTCCCAGTGCGGCGTGTGGATGGTATGCCGCATGACAATTCTCGGGGTCGGGCATCGCACGGATAGCCGAAGCCACTCGATCCACGTCGACATCTTCGGGCAGGTGCTCGACCACATGGCAGATTTCTCGAGCATCGGCGCGTCCTGCCAGCAGTTCACCCAACTCCTCGTAACGCTGATCACGGATCAGCACCACGATCAACTGTTCAATGATGTTGCTGGAACACAGGTCCTCGCTCAGCAGCGCAACAGCCTCATCGACCAGTCCTTGCCGCTCGAGCACCACCGCCAACAGCTCGACGTGCAAGACAATTCCGTCGAACCCCGCACCGGGCCGCCGAAGCCGGTCGATGGCCTCGCGTAGCAACCGGGTGACTTCTTCGTCGCGACCCAACCCCACACTGATCTCAACCAGCGCCCGCGCATGCAACCAGTCATCGACACCATGCCGCAGCAGATCGAATGCCTCACCGGCGCGCCCGATGTCGGCCAGCAGCCTCGCCGAATACTCGATGGCGTCGCGATCACCGTTGACGACCTTGGAATCACACAGCGCAAGAGCCTCGTCCGTGCGACTGCAGTCGGCCAATATTGTGGCGACGGCCTTTATCGCTGTCCACCAGCCGGTCTGGGCGAACGGCCGCAATACCTCGATCGCCGCGTCGTGCTGACCGTTGCGGTGTTGCACGGCCGCCAGACCGTGTGCGCAGAACCAGTCGCCTTGCCCGGCCAGCCGCGTGACCTCCTCGAGATGCCCGAGCTCGATCAGCAGCGATACATCCCATTCGTGCAACCACCCGTCATACCAACGTCGACGCCGATCCAACTCGGCTGCATCCTCCACCGTCGGAACGATATCGGTCACGTCCAGCGATGCAAGCTGAGCTACTTCCTGCAGCTATACGGAACGCCGACCCTGACGGTCTCGGCAGAAGCGGACGTTCGTCATCGAGCGCCCGTCGGCATGACAGTGCGTGCGCGAACCTGCGGGTCGCGGTATATCGGTCACTCGCGCTGACCGAAGTCAGGGTGAACTAGTGCGCACCAAAACGTCCTACGCTGATGAGCGGGCGTGTCTTCACCGGATTCGACTGTTCGAATACGGAGCAGTGCTCAGCGGCGATTCCGTATGTCAGAAGCTGCGTCGCATCAGACCATCGCGCAGGCATCCTGACGCGATCACAGGCGTCTAGAACCAACGCAGATCCGCTCACGCGAGGCTACCTGACTGTTCAGCTCGTTCCGATTGCGCTTGGTGCACAGTCCAATTCGGCGTATGTCCTACAACCTGCAACCCGGGCCCGCGTGTGTATGTCAGTGATACGCGGCATGATCAGCCGCATGGTGTGGACGGTGCCCCTGGTATTGCCAGCGGATCTAGTGGAAACCTATGCGATCGATCTCGCAGCTGCCTACTCGGCGGGGTGGGCGTATACACATGATGACGTGGGGTTTTCGAGTGACGGTGACATGTATGTGCTGTCACGCCTGAGCCGTTACAAAGAGGGCGGAGACGAGGCGGTCGATCCCGCCGAACAGTCGTTCAGCTTCAATCTGGTGGCTCGGTACACAGCGAGGGAAGACGGGGTGCCGGTCGAGCTGGCGGTATTTCCCGGGCGCAAGAAGCATTCAGAGTTCGGAGATGCCTGGGATCTTCGGCTGACGGTGCTGCCAGCAGGCACCGTTGCGCTGAGCGGACGGCACGACGCGACATATCTGGTGGACGCGGATCTCACGCGGATCATCGGGGAATACACGACCGATTCATCTCGAAATTCGTTTGAGGAGTACACAGTCGGGAACCAGTTCGCAACCCGGATCCGGGTAACCCCTAGCGGGCGGCTGCTATGCCTGGTCGAGGAGTACGGGACGAATGGTTACGGCGGTTTCGCACCCAACCTGGTGGCGGTGACCGATGACGCGCTACGGCCAGAGCAGCGGCCGGTACTGCGAGCAGTCGCCTCCATGGACCAACAGCCGAATCATCAGCAGGCCGATCTCGATACCCGGCCATATGTGCTGTTCCAGGGGCAGCCGGTGGGAATGGGTCATCGACCACTAGGTTTCGCGGATTCGGTGATGACCCAGTGGGACTCGTTATACAGAGGACGGAAGGGGCGCTTCCTCGGTGTGCCAGAGCCACTCGCGGACGACCGTTTCGTTGTGCCGTTGTTCTCGGGAACATTCCGCGGTGGGAGCCGCGGCAACGCATTCACTTTCGCGCTCATGGACGATGAGGGCAAGGTCCTGGGCCGGCTCGAAGGTATGGATGATTGGCAGGACAGCCCGTTCACCGGCGAGTGCTACCGCCTGTCGATTGATCCGGCGCGTGGGCGCGTCTACCATCTGAACCGATACGGTCTGTACGTATGGGACAGCCATGGAACGCTGCTGGCAAAGGTCGCCACAGAGGTCAGGCCGTTCAGCGTATTGAAGAACTTCACACTGCTGGGATGTTCACCGGAGGGCGATCTTGTTCTGGTTCAAGACACGCAGCATCTGATGGTGCATATCCCGGTGCCGGGCAGTGGGGTGGGCGACGAACTCGCTGCGGCGATCGAGCTGGCGCTGGCGGCATTCGCGAAGCGACGTACAGCGGTGAAGAAGCAGTGGCCACAGGTGGCTTGGCACTGGACGTGGCAGCGGGAAGCCGGAGCCCCATGGCTGCTGTAGCAATATCCGGCAGTCCTCTCTTCGGTCAGACCAGCCTGAGGTCGGCGCATGCATGCGCGAGGTCAGCACCGTGTTCGAAACAGCGTCCTACATGACTGAGTGCATCGAATATGGGGCGCTCTACGCGCAACGGGTGCGATCATCGTTACTCGGTCCTCCGACGCGGTTTGAGCACTCACTCATCGGCAGAAGCGGACGTTCGTGACCGCTCGATAAGCGGCATTGGCGCTCACTGGTGCTGGCTGAAGTCAGCACGAGTGGGTGCGATACAGAACGTCTTACGCTGATGTCAGTAGGTTCTGGACCTGGAGATCAGAGTCTCGACCATCTCGCTGCCCAGCGAGGGCGCTAGGCCACCAGCAGTTGTTCGAGAGCGTCGTCGATCGGATAGTCCACCAGCAACCAGGTGTCGACGTTGTCGACGTAGCCACTTGTCGGCCGCCATGCAATGGCTGCACAGAGCCCGAGGGATTCACCGGATTCGAGGCTGGGGAGTCGCCAGGTCAACTGCCCTGGATTGCTGATGCCGACCGAGAACGGTGTGGTGTTGTGCGCCCAGGTGGGCGCCAAATGCTGTGTCCATCGCTGCGGAAGGTGCCGACCGATTCGAGCATGGGCGTACAGCAATTCCAGGTCCGGCCCGCCCATCGACAGCGTGGTGGCCGGTGAGTCGACTGTGAGCGCATCGAGGTGCTCACCACAGTCCGGCGCGACATCCGCGTCGGCAGGCATACCCGTTATCTGAGCACGTAATTCGAGTTCGGGAGTGGTCGCGGTTGCATGAATCTGCCATACGACCACCCAGAGGGCTGTCACTGCACGATCAACGTAGTGCCGTCGGCGGAGGATCCGGCCGACAATGAGGTCGACAGTCGCATTCTGCTTATTCCATCTGTAAACGGTGGCTCCCGAGGGCAGCTGCCATGCAGAGGTTCTTCCTCCAGCCACCGTTTGCCCGAGGCGGGTCGTGAAGACGACGGTACCGACGGGGGTAACGATCTCTGCCACGCCTACGTGTGGTTCCTGGCCTTCCTCGAGCTGAAGCATGGCCCCATGATGCTCAGTCTCCGCGACAGGAACAAACTTGAAATCGGCATTGCGGTGCGTACGGCTGACCGCGGCTCGGCCGACGGAACCGACCTGTAAGCGGCGTGAGCCGATGTTGATTCCCCCTAGACCGGACGCTTGGGCGGCGGTAGGCGGTCAGTCGGACTGAGGGTGTCCAGTCCTACGTCGAAGACGAACGGCACATCGTCGGGGCCGCCGGATAGCCACCATGTGCTGACGGTAGCTATGTCGTCGATCTCCTCGATGGTGCACTGGATCGTGGTGGGGCATGGATATGTCGATGCGGGAAGCAGTTCTCCGCCGAAGTATGCGGTCTTATCGACCAGTTGGTGAGGTCGGCCGTGTACGTCTACCAACTCGACCAGGATGATGCCCGGTTGCGGATCGTCGCTGAGCCAGTAGACAGCGATGGCAGGCAGTTCACAGCCATCACCGTTTCCCAACATCTCTTTCACCGCGACAGCGTATCGATCCGACGGTCCTCCGCAACCGGACCGGAACGTGCGCGATATTCGACATTTCAGGATGCTCCGACCGACTCGGTGGTAGCGATGTGGTCGAAGACTGATCCGCAGATGGGAGCGGCGACGTTGTTGTCTCTCTCCCGTCCTGGTGAACAACAGGGGCAGTTTCGGGCGGACAGAGGCAGACATGAACGCCCCGTTTTGCCTCACAACCGACACCCCCGCCCTGGCTTAATGTGCCTCCGGAGCAGAAGGCCGCAGGTTCGATATGGCCGGACGGGCTGTCGGTGTTCGCACGGACGCGATCCTTATCGGCGAACACGATTGGGCACTACAGCGGCGGCGATCAGGGCTACGTAGTTGTCGGTCCAGCAGTCCGATTCCTTGGTAGCCACATCGATACCGCAGCCTGCACAGACGAGGTTGGGGCCGTCCTGGCCGTCGAGCCCGCAGCAGCCGTTGCGCCGCTTGGAATCGGGATGGCGAACCGTTCCGGGCGCGTCGTCAGGATGCAAAATGAACTGCGTGGAGTCGTAGTTGATCGCATAGGTGCCTTGCGCAACTAGGGGGTCAGCGATTCGGTGGTCGGACAGGTTATCGCCGGTCTCGAAGCACTGCGATTCTTGGAGATCGCCAGTGAGAGGGTGCTCGCACTCGGTGCAGGCGAAGACGATCACCGAGCCAGTATGACGGGCACGCAGCTCGACAACCTTCATCGGTTGCTTCGATCGGCCCGTCCTCAGCAAGCACGGATGTGCCCACATTCAGCCAACGATGCCTACAGTAAGAGCCCAGGTTCCATGCCGATCACCGAGAGCGCGGTAAGCGGCAAAAGAGTGTGTACCGTACTCAGGCGCCTCCCTCAAGGCGGATACGAGCCGATCTCGGCGGTCCAATCGTCCGCCGCGGCCGACAAGGACTCGGCATCGACCCGACACGAGATGACGAACGGTTTGTCCGCCCGGGTATGCCGTTGCCACGGCGGCGAGAACTCCAAATCCAGACCGATGCTCAGATCTACCAGGCTCGCCTCAGTCGTGACGTAAGAGAAGGTCAAGTTCGGTTCGATGAAACTCATTCGCGCACTTGTGTGTTCGTTGCCAGTAGATGGGTCTGTCGCATGCTGAAGCCACTGCGCCAACGCGACGGCATCCTCCGGAGTGTCAGCGCTCGTTGAAAACCGGTTCTGGCACAGACTCCGTGATTGACCACCACGAGATGCACAGGGGCGCTTGATAGTTGATCATGTGGCTGGTGTTTTGATCTTGGACCGATGGGCGTCCTGTTCCCGCATCTCGACAGCCTGGTGATCAGGGAGGTTCGAGTTGTTGGGTCCACGGTGAGGATCGAGGCGGCGACCCGCGATGAACCAGCCGCCTGCCCGGGTTGCGCGACACGGTCACGACGAGTCCACAGCCGCTACAGTCGACGACTGGCGGACACCGCGATCACCGGACGCGAGGTCGTGATCGAACTGCAGGTCCGACGGCTATTTTGCGACTATTCCGACTGCGGGAAAACGGCTTTCGCCGAGCTAGTGCCGCAGCTCGCGGCCCGTTACGGACGACGAACGCTGCTGCTACAGCGTGTACTGCGCGCGGTCGCGCTGGCCCTGGGCGGGCGAGCTGGCGCACGCTTGACCGGCCACCTGGCCGCGTCCGTTAGCCGGATGACGTTGCTACGCCAGATCCGGGCGCTGCCCGACCCCATACAGGCGACACCGCGCGTGTTGGGTGTCGACGACTTCGCCCTACGCCGCGGTCACCGCTACGGCACGATCCTGATCGACATGCAGACCCGGCGTCCTATCGACGTACTCACCGACCGCACCGCCGCCACCCTGGCGGCGTGGTTACAGGCGCATCCCGGTGTCGAAATCATCTGCCGCGACCGGGCCGGTGCCTACGCCGAAGGCGCCACCAAAGGTGCACCTGACGCGATCCAGGTCGCTGATCGGTGGCACATTTGGCACAACCTCGGCGATGCAGTTGAACGCACCGTCGCACGACATCGGACTGCCCTGACTGCCACAAATCCACAGGTCAGCGTGCCTCAACGACCCGACATCGTCGATGTCGCGGCCGATCTGCATGGTGGGCCCGTCGAACCGCAACTCAGACAGGACCGGGTCGCGGTCCGCACCCGCCAGCGCTACGCCGCGGTCCATACGTTGCTTGCCGAAGGCCGCAGTCTGCGCGGCATCGGTATCGAGTTGGGATTGGCGCGCGGCACCGCACGCCGCTTCGCTCATGCCGAATCACCGGACGAGCTGCTGGTCAACAATCGAACCGGATACCGACGGAGCATCCTCGACGATTACAAGCCCTACCTGCATCAACGTTGGAACGAAGGCCACACTAACGCCACGAGACTGTTCGAGGAGATCCAGAAGCGTGGCTTCCGGGGCAGCGAGAAGATCGTGCGGGCATACCTGCATTCCTTCCGCACGACCGCCCGCATCCCCAAGCCTGCACCCAA
This sequence comes from Nocardia sp. NPDC058519, assembly GCF_042719755.1. Classification (NCBI taxonomy): domain Bacteria; kingdom Bacillati; phylum Actinomycetota; class Actinomycetes; order Mycobacteriales; family Nocardiaceae; genus Nocardia; species Nocardia sp. NPDC058519. Next base: position 10,210 of record NZ_JBHXNK010000053.1, read on the forward strand.
ACCTCCGGCAGTCCGCCGGGTCACCGCCTGGATCATGACCAACCCCGACAACATCGACTCCGACGATCAAGCGCGCCTCGATGCGATCGTGTCCGTCAGCCCGGAATTGGCGTCACTGGTCGCACACGTTCGCGAGTTCGCCGCGATCATGGGCGAGCGCCGCGGACGAGATCTCGAAAGATGGATGGCTGCAGTTGATTCCGATGACCACCCGGCGCTGCACTCCTTCGTTCGTGGTCTGCGCCGCGACCAAGATGCCGTCACTGCCGGCTTCACGCTGCCCTGGAGCAGCGGAGCCGTCGAAGGCCACGTCAACCGCATCAAGATGCTGAAACGACAGATGTTCGGCCGAGCGAACCCAGACCTACTGAGGAAGCGAATCCTGTTGAGCGACTGAACGGCCCGGCCGGCGGCTCACGGAAATTGGGCCAGATCCGATTTTCAACGAGCGCTGACAGGGCGACGGCCGCCGACCAACTCGATATCTCCGGATACCTCCTGGAACCGGCCATCTGGCAGAGGAATCGAGAGGATGCAGGGGCATTCTCCGGGCTCGATCACCATGTCGAGGCCGTATGACGAGTTCTCTATCAGCAGTACTCCCGGACATCGTCGCGAACTTTCTCGAAGACGGTGTTGTCGTGAATCTTGAACTGGATGTCGTACCCGCCGCGGCGTCCGTGCTGCACTTCCCGCTCGTTGCGAATGGTACCCGCCTTCAAGTCTGCATCTGCGGACAACTTCGTCGATCGGGCTGACGATACCTGTGTGGTCGGAGTGACCCCAGCCCCGCCCACGACCAAGCAGCCTCGACATCGCAACGACGTGACGCGCTCCGAAGGTTGGCGGTCAAGAACGGATGCACATTGTCAGCCAATGGATCCGGTGATGATGAGCGCTGTCATCTCATCTCTGGGAACGGGCGGGCTGTAGAGAAATCCTTGTCCCCGATCACACCCCAGGTCGATCAAAGTAGCAGCGACAGCAGCCGTTTCGATGCCAGTAGCGGACACACCGAGTCCGAAGCTGTGTGCCATGGCGATGATGGCCCGCACAATCGTGATGTCGTCGCCCCTACTGGACAGTCCCTGGACGAAGCTGCGATCGATCTCCAGCGAGTCCACGGGCAAACGCTGGATCATCGACAACGAGCTGTTGTAGGTGCCGAAACTGCCGATGGCGACCCGTACCCCCAGCTGTTTGAGTGCTCGAACGGTAGCTACGGTCGCGTCGAAGTCAGTGTGTTCACTTTCGACGATCTCGAGACAGATCGTCGCTGCAGGGAGTCCCGCCTGAGCCAGTGTCACGCCGAGGTCCTCGACGAAGTCCGGTTCATCGAGCAGTGGCGGGGAGACATTGATACGCAACATCAGTCCCGCACCGATCCCGGCATGCCAGCCGGCGAAGTCGGTGCATGCACGCCGGATGACCCACCAGCCGAGTCGATTCGCCAGACCCGTCCGCTCTGCTACGAGGACGAACTCCATGGCCGGTAGAATGCCCCGGGTGGGGTGGTTCCATCGGACGAGCGCTTCGACTCCGACGATTTCGGCGGTTCTCAGTTTGACGTCGGGCTGGTAGTAAACGGTGAGCTGATCTGTCTCGATGGCCTCGATTAGCTCCATCTCCAACGGCGGTACTGTCGGTTCGGCACGATTGCGCAGGAGTGCCAGTTGGTCGAGCAGTGGGTTGAGATCAGCCTGTGGCTGGCGAAGACCTGCGGCGACTAGTTCGCGGCACAAACTCCGGTGCAGCACAGGCAACGTGAGCAGAGGCCCTGCTGCTGGGATTCCCTCGCGCAGTAATCGGATGAGCCGATGGGTGTAGGCCGGATAGGTTTCGGCATCGAGTTTCTTGGAGATCCCGTTGGGCGGTGCCGAAGTGAGCACCGCTGTTCCTTCAGCGACGATCTCGTTCAGGATGGCCGGGCCTTCAGGCGACTGATTGATGCCCAGCGCGCGGCCGGAATAGCAGCAGTCGAGGATGATGACCCGAGCAGCGGCCGGGCTGTCGATATATAGATCGCGGACCGCGTCAAAGGGGATGCCGCCCATTCCGGGCCGCTGTGGATGAGTGTCGGCAACTGCGAGGTGGAGTTCGCCGCGGCGTGGGCCAAGTACGCCATGACCGGCGAAGTAGATCAGCAACAGATCCCGAGCGTTGTCGGCCGCGTGGGCGATTGCGTCCCCGATCCGAACAGGGGATGCGTCCTCGGGTAGCAGTGTGCATTGCTGGCGTTCAAGGCAACCGAGCACAGGATCGGTCATAATCTCGGCCAACGCCTGGGCTCCGGCGTGGACACCGGTCAAGCACGGAAGATGTTCGTAGCGGTCGATTCCAATAATCACCGCCCACGATGTCGCACGGTTCGGCAACCGCATCACGGGGGAATCCTTTAATTCACAGTGTCATTCGTCGAGTCGAGTACGGTGTTGAGTAGCGCGTCGACATCGTCTACGCGTTTGGCGTCAATAACGACCGACCGACCGTCTGGGTGGCGGATCTCGATCGAGACATCCGAGCGACGCGGCTGCGCGAGCCAGGTCTTCAACGACATCGCTAGCATCGACACTGCCCCGCCGGCACCCACGGCAACAGTCGCAACGTCGACGACAGACCCCATCTCTCCGTCGCCGGGCTCGCTCGACACAGCGTGGATCCTGCCACGCAGTTCGGGCTCCTGACGCAACCAGGCGATCAGCGATTCCGTACCTGCGATCCCATCACCGCCCGAAACAGCCACAATCACGTCGGTATCCGTGTTGCCGCCCGCGCCCATCATGGACCGAGCCTACTCGCCACCATCACCCGCCACGTATGCATTAATCGCACCCACCATGCCAATAATCTTCTCTCACAAGAACACTCCTGAATTAAAGCACCACAACCGATGTCGAAGACCCAGGCGCGCGGTCAGCACCGCGCCGGAGCGGCCGGATCTGCTCCGACGGGACTGCTGCACGAGTAGGTGACCGCTGTCACCAGATCGTGCAGCAGTCCCATCGGCGGTAGACCCGTGTCGCGGTATGGCGTTGCTTGCGAGGCGCGTCCAGATCGGCACGCAGGATCTCGTCGATCACCGGCTTGTGTGGGTCGAGTTTGGATCGCGTACCGGGTACTGCTTGCGTTCGGTCGGCCATGCGGACACGATCGCATTGTCGATCGTCTCGTGGCCGACGCGATACTTGCGTTGGATCGCCAACTTCGCCAGGCCCCCACGAAGATCGCGGCGGATCGCCGCGTACAGCTCGTTTTTCGACTGTCTCGCCATGAGCGCACGCCTCGCGCTCACCACTGTTACGCCGAGGGAGCCTGCACCACGCCGGAATTGGCGCGCATCGCTATCGCCGACACGCCGACCGTGCTGGGATCCACGCCGAAACCGTGCTGGAGATGACGCTCAGAGCCACGGGGGAAACTCAAGTCGTAGAACTCGTCCTGCCAGGTGTCTCGCAGGAAGACCAGGTGGCCGAAGAGATCGCTCATGAACAGGAAGGTGGTCTCGGCTTGCACGCATGGGCGAGTGCGGCGTAGCGATCCCCAGCACGACCGGACCCCTTTGCCCCCTCAGCAGCCGGGTGAGCAGCGCGGCTGACAGCAGGATGGAGAAGAAATCTATCAGGCTGATGAAGAATTTCTCGGGGTCGAGGCTTACTCGAACCACCCAGCGACGGTTCTTTGCAGCGCTATGGACGGCGCTACGGTTATGGAGCTTAGAGCAGCCCCTGTTGCACCTACGAATCTTGAAGCGTCCTCTCCCAAGCCAACGAACTTGGCCGCCTTCTCGAATCGCTCCCCATGTTCAGCTGCAGTATCGCTGATCCCAAGCCCTTCCTCGAGTGCCTCTCCGAGTGCCACGCCGCCGCGAGCAGCATCGAGCAAATCTCCCACCACGGGTATGAAACCCGCCTCATCTAGGGCTGCACCGGTATAGTCGCCGGTGCTAGCTGCGTGAGCTGCGGATGCTTGACCAAGCACGATTCCAGCGAATGGAATCGCGGCGATGAAATGGCGACCGGCCTTCGCCAGCTTTCCAGCTGCCTTCAGACCTTTTTCTGATTCCTTGAGCGCCTTCTCGCCAATCTCCTCGCCAGACTTCAGTAGCCGCGATTCGGCCTTCGCAGCTTTGCCGGCATGCGAGTCCAAGGTGGGCGTCTTGTCAGGTATGGCAGCTTCGGGATGTGGATTCGAGAGATCGGGCACGTTGCCTGTTCCGATTCCGCGGGCATTCCAGTCTGCACGCACATGCTGGCCCGGGTTCTTGATGCGCGCCACTGCGGCGGCATGGACCTCGTGAGCGAATTTGTGACCCGAGCCCATTGTCTTAGCGTTCCCTCTCTGGAAGCTAAGGTTCGTGGTATCCAGTGCACTTGCTGGGTTCGGTGCCAGATCGTCGAATGTGTGATGAACCTGCAACCCCTTCAGATCAATCCCGGCCGCTGCAGCAAGCTTCCCGAAACGGGCTCGAACGGCTGAGTAGCTATTGCGCGCATATTCTATTCCCGTGCCTGATTTTCTGTTGGATCCCAGCCCCTTGGCCGCGATTCGTTTGCTCAACTCAGCCTGAAATCCCTCTTTAACCTCTTTGTAGGTGCTAGCCTTGAAACGTCGGCCCAGGGTCTCGACGACCGCTTGCTCCCACAGTTTCCCGACCGCAGGGTCGTTGCCAATCATTCCTGGTAGGGGCGGCGCGCCGTTCTTCCCTGAAGGATCGTGGAGTCGAATTGGATTCGCGCCGCAGTACACATAGACGCAAGGACCGTCTGTAATGCCAATTGGATCGCAGTTCGTCCATCTGCCCAACCACGCCGCGCAATACCGTGCTCCGTGATAATACAAGCCGCTCTCACTATCCCGCTCTTTCCCGGTATACCGGTACCGCTTCGCAGTCTCGGTCTGGCTCCGCACTGCCTGATAAGTCGAGCTGCCGTAAGGCGCATATTCTTCGTAAGAGATGATTTTCGCCTGCTCATCAAGCTCCAGACTGGCTGATCCGAGGTGATTCCCGAACTGGTAGCGGATCAGTTGCCGAGGCGTTGGATCGTTGCCTGCGGTGTCGAGCGTGCGCGTCTCGACAAGCGCAATGCGCTGCTTGTCGTCCATCACATGCAGCGTTTCACGCTCCAGTATGGAGGTGTTGGCGCCGATTGGACCGTCATGCTTGCGGAAGATCTCGAAGCCGCCGAGGTAGATGTGCTCTTCTGTGAGGCCTGGCGCCTTCTCCCACACCTTGCGTACGCGTTGGCCTGAGGCGTCGTAGATGTAGAAGGCCTCGCCGCCGCCGCCCTTGTCGACCTGGCGCAACTGGTCCTTGTAGTCCCAGTGCATGTTCGGCCCTGCACCGCCGCCTCCCAGGTGGGGCATGCGCAGCATGTTGCCGTGGGCGTCGTGCAGGTAGGTTTCGGGTACGGCCGCGACGCCGTTGCCCACCTGCGTGCTGCTCAGACGGTTGCTCTGCTTGCCCGGCTCGGTCAGGCTGGCTTCGGCGTAGGTGTACGCGCGTGTCCAGCCCGGATGCGCCGGGTCACTACCGCGGTGCTGCATCTGCAGGAAGTTGCCGACCGCGTCATACACATAGCGCTCGGTGTAGGTGCCCATGGCGTTGGCGTCGCCGGGGTGCAGCAGCCCGACACGGCCGGCGTCGTCGGGCGAGTGCGGGATCGGCGCGCCGCCCGCTTGCCCTAGGTGCTCGCGACCGTTGGCCTGGATCAGTTGATAGAGCGCGTCGTAGATGTAGTCGTTGCTCGGCTCGACGCGCTGGTTACGGAAGTAGACGGTCTGCTGCGAATCGTCACGGATGTGGGTGATGTTGCCGGCGGGGTCGAAGGTGTAGTGCAGGTTCTGCAAGCCGCAGTCCTTGCCTGCGGGCGGTGGCACAGGCGCGGTGATGGTGGTCGGCGGTGGGTTCGGGTTCTCGCAGTCGTCGGTGAAAGCCACGCCTTGCGCCGTGTCGGGATCCACGCCCCGGCGTGTGTACAAGTCCGTCAGTCGAAAGGTCTTGCGGTCGTAGGCGTAGGTGGTGCGGATGACCGTGGCGTCGCGGGTCTTGTAGTCGATGAGTGTGCGCTGGCCCTTGGCGTCGTAGTCGATGTCGGCCACGCCGACCGGCGATGGAGGCTCGGCGGCCGGGTCGAGCGGGCCGGCCGGTTCGGCGGCGCGCTCCAGCCAGACGTCCACCCGCTCCAGCAGGTTGGCCTCGTTGAACACGGGCTGGATGACGTTGAATTTGTTGAGACGCCCGGGAGGGTTCAGGCTGCTGCGCGGGGCGATGGACTGAATGGGGCGGTTGAGCGCGTCGTAGAGCGTGCTGCCTTCGAAGGTTTCGGTGTCGAGTTGAGGGTTCAGCAGCCAGTCCGGGATGGCGGTGTACTGGCTGGAGAGTTGTCGCGTGCTGCGCAGCAGGTTGCCCTTGAAGTCGTAGGCCTCGGTCGGGTTGCCGCTGGCGTCGAGCCGTGCGTTGGTGGCGATGCCTGCAGAATCGGAGTGTCGGAGGATGCGGGTGCGCAGGTTGAGGCGCTGCGCCTCTGTTTCTTCGGCCGGCGTGGCGTTGAGAGGTGGCTCGCCGTATTCGATCTTATCGACCAGGATGTCGCGGTTCAGCGTGCGCGGGTCGGAGTTGGGTTTGAGCGGATCGGCGTCGCTGAAGGTGCCCCGCACCGTCTGTTCGACCGGGCGGCGCAGCAAGTCGTACTTCGTCGTGAAGTTGTGGCCGCGGCTGTCCCAGGCGCGAATGGGCTTGCCAGCCACGTCGTTGAGCATCCAGCGCACGCCGGCTTCCATGCTGAGTTGGTGGATGCGGTTGCCCATCATGTCGTAGCCGTAGCGCATGACAATGCGGCCGAACGGGTCGCCGGCCTGCCGGATGGCGTCGCGCACGGCTCGCTGGTTGCCTTCGATGTCCAGGTCGACGTGGGTGGTGAGGCTCTCTTCGGTGCCGTTCAGGTCGTGGCCGACGCAGACGACGCGGTTGCGCGCGACTGTCAGGAAGGGGCGACCCAGTGCATCGAAATGCACGGTGGTGGGAGTGTCTGCGTGCGCTGCGGCACGCTCGGCGGCGTTGCGCTCGTCGGTGCCCAATGCGTTGCCGATGCGCTGGGCATGCCAGGTCTGCCAAGTCACGGGTTGGGTCTTGAAGTATTCCTCGACATAGCCGCCGATGTCGGGGTCGGGGCGCGGGACGCCGGTCTGTGCGTCACGCGCGGCGCAGGTGTCGTTGCCGTCGTAAGTCGTCTGCTGCCAGGGGTCGAACACCACCTTTTCGTAGGTGTGGTTCGGGTGCAGTATGGCGATGACGCGCTCGGCCGGATCGTAGAACAGCACGGGGCTGACACCGATGCGCACGTCCAGCTCGAAGCGGTGGGTGTCGGTGAAGAAAGGCTCGTATTGGCGGACCGGCTTGCCCTTGTTGTTGTGTACGGTCCAGCCGCTGCCGACCCAGCGCGGACTCACGCTATTCGGTGTCATCAGCGGCTCTCCGTCAGCACCGACGATGATCTTGCCGGCCGCGTCGCGTTGCGGTACCGGCCCAGGCTCGGCCTGGATCTTCTGCTGGATCTCGCGGCCGAAGCCGTCGGAATAGCTGAAGCTGAGCTGGATCTTCAAACCCTGCGGCGGCAGCGAGGCGTTGACGTGGGCTTCGCGGGCGAGCGTGGCGGCGCAGGCGGATTGCCACTGCTCCGGGGTATTGGGATTTGCCTGCTGGGTGCGCTGGAAGCGGTCGAGGTCGTAGACAATGCGCGTCGTGGCGCCGTTGAGCAGCGGTGCCGCGGTCGCGTGCGGGTCGGCGGCGTCGAAGAAACCGTTGAGCTGGGCTTGCGTGAGATCGGTGACGAAGCTGGTGAGCGAGTCGCCCTCCGCCGGTGCGGACAACGGTTTGCCCATTACGGCGGTGCCGACCACCATGCCGAGCGTGTCGAAGGCGACTTCGGACCGGTTGCGGTTGGGGTCGCTGACCAGGCGCGGCTGCAACACGCGGTAGTCGTTGGCGTCCGCGGTGACCCGGTTGTTGAGCGCGTCGCGGGTTTCGGCTATCAGCAGGTCGTGGGCGTCGAAGTCGACGACGGCGTGCTGTCCGAAGGGGTCGCGGTAGCGGCGCTGCAGGTAGAAGTGCTGCCGGGCTTGCGCCGATTCAGTTGCTGCGTTGTCGGAGGGGTTCGGGTTGAAGAACGATTGTCCCGAAGGAAGCCACCAGTGGTCGTCGGCGTCACTCGCAGGGAAGCGGCCGTCGGCCTTCAGTGTCTGGCTTTGCAGATAGCCACCCATGTTGCCGGTTTGGCCTCCGAGTACAACTGCGGGATCGGGCAGCAGCGGCTCGGGGGCCTGGCCCTGGCGCGGACGCTGGAAAAGTTGGGTGAGCAGGCCGGGGGTGAAAGCGAGCTTGTAGCTTTCGCCGGGCATGGCAAGCGGTTGCAGTTCCCCGAGCGGCAGGAGGCCGGTCAAATCGTCGCGCCGGTAAAGGGTGCGCATTAGCTCGATGGGGCGGCGGCGCTGGTTGCCGGAGGCGGCGGCTTCGTACAAGACTTCCGGGGCGGTGAACTTGTGGCGTAAGCGTGCCGGCGCTGCGGGGTCGGATTCGACAAAGTCCGAGGCGTCGTAGCGGCCGACTGGGCTGGTGATTGGGTATCCGGTCAATTCGAACGTAATCGCCTCGCATGGGAGCGGGTTGCGGCGCGTGTCGGGTGAGTCGATGGCATTGGTGACGCGGTTTTCGGTGAAGGTGAGCAGCGTCGTGGTTTGCCGGTCACGATCCCACTGCTCTGACAACGGCGAGACGCGGCGGCCGTAGCCGATGGCGGCTTGTTTGAGCACGTTGCCGTAGTCGTCGACTTCCAGTGTCAGCGCGTGCTGGATGCGCGGATCGGTGGGGTTGCGCTCGTAGTGGTAGTTGAGTGCCTCGCGCGCATGGGTGCTGAACACGGCGTGGTGGTTCGAACCCCGTGGCTGGAGCGGGCGGATGGTGAAGTTCTGTTCGGTGACGGTGTAGGGTCTGCGTGCGCGCTCGATCTGCGCCTGCGTGGCGCCGGGATGGTGGGCGTCGTCGGCATAGACCTCTTGGCGCAGCATCGAGCCCTTGAGGGCACGGCAGGCTTCGCGCTCTTCTTCGAGCGTGAGCCCCTGGGGAAGCTCCGTGTCCGCCAAAAGCCGTGCGCGGGCTTGCGCATCGGTGAGGCCGGGTTCACGGAAGTACTCGCCTGGGTCAGTCGTGTTCAGCAGGCCGGCGAAGTAGTTGGACACATGCTGTCGACCAAGGTAAACGCCGGTGTGGAACCAGGTCTTGGTATGAACCGGCGGAAGATGGGTGGCCGCATCGATGTTGTCGGACGGCATTGCTCCGTTGGCAAGGGCCGAGAACTGCTCGGTGTCCCACTGCTCGACCATGCCGAAGCCGCGGAACTCGCGCTCCTCGCCGTCGAAGTAGCCGTGGTGGTAGGCGTAGCGGGTGACGAAGCGGTTGCGGCTGATGTAGTCCCAGGTTTCGACGCGCTCGACGACGTGCACTGGGAACGGCATGCACGTGATCCAGGGCTTCCCGGCCTGTTTGTCCTGCAGATAGAACTTGGTCGATGGCGCGTAGTCGACACGGGTTTCGGCACCGAGGTTGTTGACGGCCATGACCAGCAGATGGGGCTTCGAGCCGCCCATCAGGTTGACGTAGCGCATCGGCGACTGGTCATCGCCCGGCAGGCGCGACGACCAGACCAGGCAGGCGGTGCCGTTGCCGAGAAGATCGGTGGGCACGATGCTCACGAGGTCGTCGACGCGCGGGAACACTTGCAGCGTCTGCGGCCGACTCCACCCATTGCCGGACTGGTTGAAGTGCAGGCGCACGCCATCGCGGTGCAGGTAGATGATGTCGGTGGTGCCACTACCGTCGATGTCGGCCAGGCGGATGCGCTTGTGGTCGAACTTGTCGGGGTTGTCGAACCAAGGCGAGTTGTCCATCGTCACCTTGGCGCCGAACCGGCCATAGCCGAGGTTAGGCCAGTAACAAACTTCGCCGTTGCGGATGCGAACGATGTCGGTCAGGCCATCGCCGGAGAGGTCGGCCAGATAGATGGATTGGGTGCCGTCGGCGAATACGATCCGTGGGCCTTTCTCCTCCTCTAGTGCCTGAGCTACACGAAGGGCCGGGCCGAAGCCATCTTCGGCGAGCGAGGCATGCCAAACGAGCGCTTCGTTCTCGGTGATCAGCACGTCGGCACGGCCGTCACCGTCGAGGTCGACGAACTTGAGGTTGGGGTCGCGAAAGTCGCGATTCAGGCGCGAGGTAAAGGGGCGGAAGGGCTGCCAGCCCTCGTCTCCGTCATGTTCGTACAGACCGGGTGTTGGGCCTTCCATGACGACGACGTCGGGCTGTCCGTCACCGGCCAGATCCATGAATTCTGCGCCGGTATTCAGGGCCGCGTTGGGCTTGAGAGCAACGGTTTCGAGCGGGGCGAACCGGGCTTTGACGGCCTCGCTGCCGTCGGTCTGCGTCTGCGGAATCGGGCTCCAGTTGCGCTTATAGAACCAGACGCCAGCCTGCTCGGTGAGGATGCCGGGGATACCTTCGCCGTGCAGGTCGGTCCAGTGGTATGCGCTGCCGTCCAGGCCGATGGGTAGGTTCTCCAGGCTCGCCGGGTCAACCTCTTCGACGACCTCCTGCACGATGGGCACGCTGTATGTGAACTCCACTGGCGGCAGGCTGCGGCGTGCGGTCGATTCGCCTTCCTGCTTCCATCCCGTTTGCACCACCTGCTTCAGGAAGCTGTAGACGGGCCGGGAGGCAATATCAGGGTCGATCTCGTCGTCGTAGGTGAATTCGGTGCTGCGAACCACGCCCCGGTAGCCGGGTTGCGCCGCCCGGCCCGAGCCCCCCGGGCTATCAGGGATGTGGTGCAGCATCAGCACCCGCTCAGATCGGCGGCATGTGCGCACCTCGAAACCCGCGCGGTAGCTAGAGAAGGCATCCGGGCGATAGAGCCAGGGCTTCTCTGGCTGGCCCGTCGGGTTGGCCTCGTCCAACTCCCCGTAGTCGAATCGCACTTCGAACAACCAGTCGGGGTCGGTGTCCGACGGCGGATTTGGCAGGTCGCTCAGGTCCCGGGGGCGCCGTCCCTGGGCATCGAGCAGCGGCGTTTTATTGCCGTACAGCACACGCTGCAAGTAGCGATCCGCGGTGCGGCGCGAATCGGAGGCGAGGCCCCGGTTGCGCTGGTGGACCTGGCTGAACGGATCGGGTTGACCTGGCCGGAGCTGGCAGTCGCCATCCTCGCTCTTGTAGAGATAGCGAATGCCATTGCCCTTGTCATCGCGTGATTCGCAGATCAGCCATGAAAAGATGCGGCTGGCGTCGAGCGGGTCGGCAATGCGCGAATTCGTGTCATAGCCATATAGTGTGAGGATGTTGTCCTTAGAGATCGAACGCCAATGGACATCGCCGGGTGAGCCGATCTTGCTCCAGCGTTCGATGCGGGCGAAGAGCCCTTCGATGCGCGGCCGATAACGCCGCACGCGGTAGCCGTCGAGTTCATCTTCGTGCACGACGAGGCGACCGGATGAATCCCGCACCCAGAAGCCGTCCGCGTCACGCTGAAAACCACTGTGGCTGGCGACCCAGGTGCCCTCCGGGTCTCGCCGATAGTCTGGCACCAGATCTTCCGCACCCGAGAGGATGAAGACATCGGAATCGACGGCGTCGAAATACTGCGGCAGGCCTTTGTCAGTCTTGCGCGTGATCGACGGCAGCGACAAGCTCCACCCGAAGCCGAAGTGGCCGTTGCCCGAACCGGAGTCGTAGGACAGCGAGAGCTGCGGGCCGAAACCCGAGCGGCCCGGGCTGGTGGCGATAGGCACCGACATCGAGCCGGTGCCGGTGACCGGGTTCGCGGCGAACTTCTCCCCCATCCCTCGGATAGCTCCCCCGCCCTTGGGCAAGGTTACCTGCGGGGCTGACACCGTGAACGGCGTGCCGGGTGGGTTCGCAGATCCTCCAAGACCTGTGGCTTCTCGCTGCGGCATCGGTTAGTCCGGTCGGCGAGGTCTAGACATTGCCGACCCGATTCGCGCTCGACTTCCGCCAAGTTGCGAGTAGCGTCGCCGCCAATACTGAGTAGATCGAATCCGCGGTAGTTGCATGAGGCCTGCCTTTCCGTAGCCCGAGGGGTTCGGAACAGACGCTGGCACAAACCGCGCCCCTGCGTCACGGGTATCTCACTACTCGCATTCGATTGTCCTTCCTGGAAAGGCAAACAGGTAGTGCGCTACGCATGCCCCAATCCACCGTCGGGTCGAGTATTGACCCCGATCGGCATCCCTGAACGAGGCGGCGGTCCGAACGGAGAAGAACATGCATCTATCTGGGCCAGACCTGCAGCAGGTTCCGATACCGGCGCTCAGCTGGCGTCGTCCTGCAGGCCTCAAGTCTGAGTCCGGCCTCGACTTCATAAGCGCCTACTAAGGGGACCGCATGAAAGCAATCATCGAGCCCATCGCACTCGAAGCGGCAGCATTTCAAGTCACGTTGCTGCACAAGACTCTTGACATCCTCGGACTATCAGCGGCGCGGGAGGAGGTTGCGGAGCGGACCGCAGGGACCGATACCCGCGACAAGGTGCGAGAACTTCAGCGGCGCCTAAAAGTCGTTATCGACGAGTCGATGCTCGTCGACGACGTGACGTGCCTGGCGATTACGTCTGAACTGCGCGACCGTGGCCTCATTGTCGCGAGCCGCGCTTTCACTGTGCAGGGTACCGTTCGCAGGCCCGACGGCTCGATACAGCGTCGCCAGCAGTTGCTCGCTTTCGACCTCGATCTGCGCGGTGTCGCTGCCTACAAGACGGTCCGTACTACTAGCGAGATGGCGAGGGCGGGGGGTTTTGAGTTCCTCGGCGAAACCTTCTCCGACGGGCGCGGTGCGTACGAGGTCACGTTCTACGACTGGCAGTACCGGCGCGCCGAGCGGAAGACCGCCGACGTCGTCGTCTATGCCGTCGACGGCGGTTCGGACCCGCAGATCGTTGGGCGCTCGCGGATGGTCGATTCCGGGGATTATTCCGACAAGGGGCTGTGCGACGGGCTCGACGTAACGATGACCGCCGTCGACGGTTGTACCGAGTATCAAGTGCTTATGTCCGGTCTCACCGCCTTCCTCAACGAGAGCGGGTCGACGTTAGCCGGTATCGCCGGCTCCACCGACCAGATCTCCTTCGTCGCCAAGGAGCTCGAACTGGACGACGGCGATCTTCGGGTCGCGGCGCGCGCCGAGCAACTCCGAGGGGACGCAAGGGCGCTGCCACACGAGCTTCTCTATGGTCTTGGCCGGGAGGGTATCCCTCTCGACTGGACCACCATCTACGGCCGCAGGGACGCGGAACTCGTGGCGGCCCTGGATGGCGCCGTCGCTGCCAACATCATCGCCGCGACGCCGGAGACGGATGTCGCCATCTTCCTGAACGCCCTTCGCGCTCGGGCGGTGAAGGAGATCCTGTCCGTCAAGCCCGGCGAGCTCAAGCGTCCGCGACTTGAGATGCTTGCGACCGCGCTTCCGAAGGAGTCGCAGCGCATATCGTTCCTGCAGGCGATCAGCACCTTCGAAGGGAGCGACTTCCGAACATTCTGGACTCAGCACCTGAAAGACCAGCCGGAGTTCGCGCAGTTGCCGCACCTTATCCCCCGCCTGCTCCTCACTCAACAGCTCACAGCGCTGACCGGTTGCCATCAGCCGCTCGTCCGCGAACTCCAGGTCGAGCGGAAGATCGGCTCCGTCTACGACCTTGTGGGGTTCGAGGAGCAGGACTGGATCGCTGCCATCGAGAGGGTGGGGGTGCCAGAGGCCTTCTCGCCCGACAGCGCTGGAAGCGAGGGCGAGCGGGTGCGTGCCTATGCGAAGGCGCTACGGACCACCCTCGATGCGGCATTTCCGACGCGGCGGATCGCCAAAATGGCCGAGCAACACCGCCTGCCGCTGTCGGATGACCTCTCGAACGCCGTCGCCAGCTTCCTGACCCAGACCCTCCGCTTCGACATCGCAACCTCACGTGTCGACGACTTCGGGGAAGAGATTCGCGAGCACGCCGGCGCGCGACACGTCGAGATGACCAGGGAACTCCGCACGCTGCAGCGTGTCTTTCAGGTGAGCATCACGCCAGACGTGATGTCGACACTGCTCCAGAACGGGCTGCACTCCGCCCACTCGATCGCCAACATCCCGCAGAAGGCATTCATCAAGACCTTCGCAGCTTCAGTCGGGGGCGAAGACGTGGCGTTCGCGACCCATGAGCGTGCCGCGCACATCGCGACGCGCACCGAGTTTGCTGTCGCCCGCATCCTAGATGATTGATTCCAAGGGGATGCGGCACCGATGGCAGTGCCGCGTTGGTTGCCGCAGCGGTGCGTGAGTGATCGCGCCGATGTGAGACTGC
>NZ_JBHXNK010000054.1:0-22660 GCF_042719755.1 Nocardia sp. NPDC058519
ATCCGGTATTAGACCCAGTTTCCCAGGCTTATCCCGAAGTGCAAGGCAGATCACCCACGTGTTACTCACCCGTTCGCCGCTCGTGTACCCCGAAGGGCCTTACCGCTCGACTTGCATGTGTTAAGCACGCCGCTAGCGTTCGTCCTGAGCCAGAATCAAACTCTCCGTTGAAGACTCTCGAAACAACCCTCCGAAGAGAGCGAATCAAAATTATCTAACTAGAGTCCGAAAACCTAGCAAAGCAAACACCAGCAAAAAGATTCGCTGTTGTTCAATGTCCAATCTCCCATGACCGGGGGGTACATGAAGGATTGGAACCAATAATAATTATTGGCACTGACATTCATCGACACACTATTGAGTTCTCAAAGAACACACGCACACACTTCTACCCACAACTTCTCGGAGGGGTTTCGGTGAGGCAAGGGTTCAAACTTAGCTCAGACAACCGGCCGGAAGCAAATCCGATCCGAGTTCCTCCGAACACATGATCAGTCAGGCGCTCAACGTCCTACCTCGTGTCTCAACCAGCGGCTGAGTCGGTGTCCGTGTCGCTCTGACTCGAATAAAGTTACGTGCCGACAAACACGAAGTCAAATCGGCTGGTCAAGGGCGCTTTCCATGCAGGAGGTCGGTAGTGAACCAGCTCGGCGCTGCCGCGGTGAAGCGGTGGCGGTCCCACTGTCCCGCGCCTGCGGGGATTGTGCCGACTATCGGAGTCTCGGTGACTCGTGGAAGGTCGTCCCGATTGCACTGAGAAGCGAGGTCGGGATCGGTCGGCCAGGAGCCGATGACCAAGCCTGCGCAAGGAACACCAGCCGCGGCGAGCATGCGAGTGGTGAGCTCGCTGTGGTTGAGGGTGCCGAGGCCGGCCGCGGCGACAACTACCACCGGGGCACCGATCTTCTGGGCGAGGTCGAGCAGGGTGAACTCCCCCATCCGCACCAGCAGTCCACCCGCACCTTCGACCAGCACCAAGTCGGCGTCGGCGAGCGAATCGACGGCGGCGACGGTTTCGCTCAGCGTCAGTAGGGGCATGGCCGCGCGGCGCGCGGCGGTGTCGGGGGCGAGCGGGTCCGGGTAGCGGGCGAGCTCGAGGGTCCGGGTCACCCCGCTCAGGCGGGTGACCTCGGCGAGGTCGCCGGGCTCGCCGGGAGCGATGCCGGTCTGGGCGGGCTTGCAGACCGCGACGGTGCGGCCCTCGGCCTGTGCGGCGGCGGCCAGTGCCGCGGTGACGACGGTTTTGCCGACGTCGGTCGAGGTGCCGCTGATCAACAGGACAGTCATGCCGTCACCGATTCCTTGCCGCGGGCCGACGCGAGCACATCGCCGAGGACGTCGGCGATCGTCTCCAGTTCGGCGGAGGTGAGGTCGGCACGAGCGGTGAGGCGCAGTCGCGACGTTCCTTCGGGGACCGAGGGCGGGCGGAAGCAGCCGACGTCGAGTCCGCGGGCGCGGCAGGCCTGCGCGGCGTCGAACGCAACTTGGGCTTCTCCGAGAACTACCGAGACCACTGCGGAATCCGGGTCGGATACTCCGGCGATCCGGGCGATGTCGGCGGCCCGGTCGAGGACGCGGGTGGCCATCGAGGGATCGTTGCGCAGCAGCGCCAGCGCGGCGCGGGCGGCGCCGACCGCGGCGGGCGCGAGGCCGGTGTCGAAGATGAAGGTGCGGGCGGCGTCGATGAGGTGGGCGCGGATCCTGGCATCGGCCAGGACTGCCCCGCCCTGGGCGGCGAATGCCTTCGACAGGGTCGCGGTGACGACGAGGTCCGGTTCGCCTGCCAGGCCCAGCTCGTGCACGAGCCCGCGTCCGCCCGTGCCGCGCACCCCGAGGCCGTGGGCCTCGTCGACGATCAGGATGGCGCCGTTCGCCCGGGTGACACGATGGAGGTCGGCCAGTGGCGCGAGGTCGCCGTCGGCGCTGAAGACCGAATCGGTGAGGACCAGCGCGCGCTCCTCGGTGCGGTCGGCGAGCAGTCGTTCGACCGCGGCGACATCGCGGTGCGGCGCGATCACGACCCTGGCGCGGGAGAGCCTGCACGCGTCGACCAGCGAGGCGTGCGAGCCCGCGTCGGAGACCACGAGGGTGCCGCGGCCGGCCAGTGCGGTGACCACACCCAGGTTGGCGGCATAGCCGGTGGCGAAGACCAATCCTGTTTCGGCGCCGACGAATTCGGCCAGTTCGGCTTCGAGGAGCGCGTGCTCGGTGGTCGTTCCGGTGACCAGTCGCGAACCCGTGGCCCCCGCTCCCCACCGCCGCACAGCCGCGATCGCACCCTCGACGACTTCGGGGTGCCGGTGCAGGCCCAGGTAGTCGTTGGAGGCGAGGTCGATCGCGGGCGACTCAGCGGCACGCTCGCGCAAGTGCCTGCGTAGCCCGGCGTCGACCCGCTCGGCCGCGCGCTCGTCCAACCAGCTCAACGGATCCTTACTCACAGTTGAGCAGCATACTTGAACACCGTTCAGGACGGTTGCCCGCGCACTCATCGAAGCGCTGCCGTCACCGCGGTCGGCATGACGCCGACACCTCTCGACCAGTCGGTTGTGCGAGCGGCGCCGTGTCGGCCCCGCCGCCGATCAGCCGCGAAGTTCATGCGACCGAGGCCTTCACCGCCGCGCGCACGGCCTCGGTGATGGTGGCGATGTCGGCCGTGCTGCTGATGAACGGGGGCATCGTGTAGACGAGGTTGCGGAACGGGCGAAGCCAGGCGCCCGCGTCGACGGCGGCATCGGTCGCGGCGCGCATATCGACGGGTTCATCGAGTTCGACGACGCCGATCGCACCGAGAACGCGGACCTCGGCGACGCCGGGCAGGTCGGCGAGCGGCGCCAGGCCCGCCCGTAGTTCGGACTCGATCCTGGCCACCTCGCCCTGCCAGTCTCGCGAGCGCAGCAACTCGATCGAGGCGACCGCAACAGCGCAGGCCAGCGGATTGCCCATGAAGGTCGGCCCGTGCATCAGCCCGCCGTGCGCCGCGCTGATCGTCTCCGCGATCCGCGCTGTACACAGCGCCGCGGCGAGGGTGAGATAACCCCCGGTCAGCGCCTTACCGACGCACATCACGTCCGGGGTGACGCCCGCGTGGTCGGCGGCGAACAGTGCACCGGTGCGGCCGAATCCGGTGGCGATCTCGTCGAAGACGAGCAGGACGTCGTTGTCGTCGCAGATCCGGCGTAGTTCGGTGAGGTAGCGCGGGTCGTGCCAGCGCATGCCGCCCGCGCCCTGCACGACGGGTTCGATGATGACCGCCGCCAGCTCGTCGCGATGGGTGTCGATCGCGCGTTCGAGTACGGCGACGTAGTCGGGTTCGAAGTCGCGCGGCGGCGCGGGGACGAAGACCTGCTCGGTGAGGACGTCGGTCCACAGTGCGTGCATACCGCCGTCGGGGTCGCAGACGCTCATCGGCGTGAAGGTGTCGCCGTGGTATCCCCCGCGCCAGGTGAGCAGCCGGTTCTTCGCCGGGCGCCCGACGCTGCGCCAGTACTGCAGGCACATCTTCGTCGCGACCTCGACCGAGACCGAGCCGGAATCACAGAGGAAGACCTTGTCCAAGCCGGCGGGGGTGAGTTCGACCAGCAATTGGGCCAGGCGGGTGGCCGGTTCATGGGTGAGGCCGCCGAACATGACGTGACTCATCCGCTGCGATTGCGCGAGCAGGGCCGCGTCGAGCACGGGGTGGCAGTAGCCGTGGACGGCCGCCCACCACGAGCTCATCCCGTCGACGAGTTCGCGCCCGTCGGCGAGGGTGAGTCGCGTGCCCGCCGCACCGGCCACGACCAGCGGCTCGGTGGTCGCGGGGAATCCGCCGTAGGGATGCCAGACGTGTTCGGCATCGAGGGCGGTGATCTGCTCGGGGCTCAGGTCCACAGGTTTCCTCGTCGTCGCCCGGTGCTGCCGAGACGACAGCCTTGAACGCCGTTCAAGTTATCACTTGCCGCCGTCGGCGGACCGGGTGTCGCCGTGATTCGCGAGCGCGGCGGGCAGCCGAGCCAGCGCGTCCCGGACCACGGCGAGCGATTCCGCGCCGAGTTCGGCGGCGATCGACTCCTCTATCCGCTGGATGTGCTGCCCGGCCAGCGTCACCACCGCCCGCCCCGCCGCGGTGGTGACGACCAGCCGCGCGCGCCCGTCCGCGGGATCGGGTACACGCTCCACGTATCCGCACTTCTCCAAGTGCGTGACCAACTCCCCCATCGACTGCTGGGTCATTCCGGCGGCCTCGGCCAGCGCGGTCACCCGGGATCCGTCCGGCGCCAGGTACCGGAACACCGCGTAGTGCGCGGGGCGCAGGTCGGTACCGAGCCCCGCGCGCAGCATCGGGTTCAGCGTGCGCTCGTAGGCATCGGCCGCCTGGACCAGCAGTTTCAACAATGAGGACCGCTCAGCCATTGACATAATAGGAAGGTTACCTTTATATCTGGATGATGGCTGACATCGGTTCCGTCCTCACCTTCCGCAACGGGCATCGGGTCACGCTCGTCGACCGCGGCGCCGACGCGCAGGGCGCCTATCTGCGCCTCGAACACGTGCTGCCACAGATCGGTCGGCAGGCGGGCCCGCACTGGCATCCCGAGATCGGTGAAACCTGGACCATCCGTACCGGTCGGGTGCGGTTCCGGGTCGACGGAGTGGAAATCGTCGCGGGGCCGGGCGATACGGTGACCGCTCCCCCGCGAGCCGTGCACGAGTTCTGGAACGAAGCCGGCGACACCGTGATGGACAATGTGATCCGCCCGCCGCTGCAACACTGGGAGATGTTCGAGTTCTGGAGCGGCCTCGACAACGCGAACAAGACGACAGCGAGCAAACTCCCCCGCAATCCGCTCGCCCTCGGGCTGCTGTGGGAGTACCAGGACGGCTATCTCGCCGGTCCGCCCGCGCTGCTGCAGCGGTTGATCTTCGGCGGATTGGCCCGGCTCGCGCGGCGCACGGGCTACGCCCGGCGGTTGCTCGCCACCACATCCGCCTGAGCGGCGTCGGCGAGCGCCCAGTCACATCGTGCGCGGTGGGGCCATGGGTTCCATTACTGTCGTAGCATGTCGAGCCCGAACGACCGACCCGAGGTGTGGCCGGGCACCGCGTATCCGCTCGGCGCTACCTACGACGGCGGGGGCACGAACTTCTCGGTGTTCTCCGAAGTCGCCACGAAGGTCGAGCTGTGCCTGATCGCCAAGGACGGCTCCGAGACCCGCGTCGACCTCGACGAAGTCGACGGTTATGTCTGGCACGCCTATCTCCCCGCCGTCACGCCGGGTCAGCGCTACGGCTTTCGCATCCACGGCCCCTACGATCCGGAGCTCGGATCGCGTTGCGATCCCAGCAAACTGCTGCTCGACCCGTATGGGAAGGCGTTCGACGGCGAGTTCGTCAACGACCCCTCGCTCTACACCTACGGACTGGATTCGCTGGGCCACACGATGACCGGGGTGGTGATCAACCCGTTCTTCGACTGGGGTCCCGACCGGCCGCCGAACCGGCCCTATCACGAGACGGTGATCTACGAGGCGCACGTCAAGGGCCTGACGATGACACACCCGGAGATCCCGGAGGATCTGCGCGGCACCTATGCGGGCCTGGTGCATCCGGCGATCATCGGACATCTGAAATCGTTGGGCGTCACCGCGATCGAGCTGATGCCGGTGCACCAGTTCTTCCACGATCACGTGCTCACCGATCAGGGATTGCGCAACTACTGGGGCTACAACAGCATCGGGTATCTCGCGCCGCACAACCAGTATTCGGCCCGGCCGCGTGGCGACGGTGCGGTCGCGGAGTTCAAGGCGATGGTGCGCGCGATGCATGTCGAGGGCATCGAGGTGATCCTCGACGTCGTCTACAACCATACCGGCGAGGGCAACCACAACGGGCCGATTCTGAGCCTGCGCGGCATCGACAACGCCGCCTACTACCGGCTCGACGACACTGAACCCGAGTACTACAAGGACTACACCGGCACCGGCAACAGCCTCAATGTCCGGCATCCGCACACGCTGCAACTGATCATGGATTCGCTGCGGTACTGGATTCTGGACATGCACGTCGACGGCTTCCGCTTCGACCTCGCCGCGACACTGGCACGCGAATTACACGATGTGGACCGGCTTTCCGCGTTCTTCGACCTGGTGCACCAGGATCCGGTGGTGAGTCAGGTCAAGCTCATCGCCGAACCGTGGGACGTCGGCGAAGGCGGCTACCAGGTCGGCAATTTCCCCGGTCGGTGGACCGAATGGAACGGCAAATACCGTGACACAGTGCGTGATTACTGGCGTGGGGAGCCTGCGACGTTGGGTGAGTTCGCCTCTCGGCTCACCGGATCGTCAGATCTGTACGAGTCGACAGGGCGCAGGCCGGGCGCCAGCATCAACTTCGTCACCGCGCACGACGGTTTCACGCTGCGAGATCTGGTGTCCTACAACGAGAAACGCAATGACGCCAACGGCGAGGGCAATCGCGACGGCGAAAGCCACAATCGATCGTGGAACTGTGGCGTCGAAGGTGAGACCGACGATCCGCGGGTCCTCGCGCTGCGTGCTCGTCAGCAACGAAATCTGCTGGCCACGCTGGTCCTGAGTCAGGGCACGCCGATGCTTGCCCACGGCGACGAGATCGGACGCACCCAGCTCGGCAACAACAATGTGTACTGCCAGGATTCGCCGCTGGCGTGGATGGACTGGTCGCTGGCGCAGACCAATGCCGACCTGCTCGAGTTCACCAGGGCCGTGATCGCCTTGCGCACCGAGCATCCGATCTTCCGGCGGCGCCGTTTCCTGGCCGCCGGGCCGAGCGACGACCAGGGTCACCGGCGCGAGATCGCCTGGTTCGCGCCCGCGGGCACCGAGATGACCAATGACGACTGGGACAGCGGCTTCGGGAAGTCACTGGCCGTGCTGCTCGACGGCGACGGCATCGCCGAACCGGGTCCGCGGGGTGAGCGCATCACCGACGACTCGTTCCTGCTGTGCTTCAATGCGCACGACGAAGCGATCGATTTCGTGCTGCCAGGCCCGGAGTTCGGTGCGCGATGGTCGCTAGCCCTGGATTGTTCGACCCCGACCGGCGCGGCCGACGCGGTGTACGCCGCGGCTGCGACGCTGCCGGTGGCCAGCCGCTGCCTGCTCGTATTGCGCCGAACCACCTAGCCGCCGAGCGAGACGATGACCGAGACCTATGTGACCGACCCAGTGACCATGCTGCATCGCGCGCCCGTCCGGGCCGGCACGGTGCGCAGCACCTACCGGTTGCAGTTGCGCCCCGACGCGCTCACCTTCGCCGATGCCCGCGCCATCGCCGAATACCTGCAGCAGCTGGGCATCTCGCACCTGTACCTGTCGCCGATCCTGACCGCGACGCACGGGTCGACACACGGTTACGACGTCACCGACCCCACCACGGTCTCCGCCGCACTCGGCGGGCCGACAGGGCTCAAAGCACTCTCCGACGAAGTGCGAAGTCGGGGCATGGGATTGATCGTCGACATGGTGCCCAACCATGTGGGTGTCGCCGATCCGCGGCAGAATCCGTGGTGGTGGGATGTGCTGCGCAACGGCCGGAAGTCGCAGTACGCCAAGTATTTCGACATCGACTGGAGCTCGGGCAACGGCGCAGGCGGACGGCTGGCGCTGCCGGTCCTGCAGAACGAGAACGACCCGGCCGCGCTGACCGTGGACCGGTCGGGGGCCGAACCGATGCTGGCACTGCACGATCTGCGATTCCCGATCGCGGCGGGTACCGACGGTGACAACGCGCTGCGCATCCACGACCGCCAGCACTACCGGCTGGTGAGCTGGAAGGCCGGTTTGTGCACGTATCGGCGGTTTTTCGCGGTGAGTAGTC
This sequence comes from Nocardia sp. NPDC058519, assembly GCF_042719755.1. NCBI lineage: Bacteria > Bacillati > Actinomycetota > Actinomycetes > Mycobacteriales > Nocardiaceae > Nocardia > Nocardia sp. NPDC058519. The sequence goes on from NZ_JBHXNK010000054.1 coordinate 7,837, forward strand.
TGGCCGCGATCCGGCAGGAAGACCCGGAGGTGTTCGAGGCGACGCACCGGGAGCTGACGGCCTGGTGCGAACACGATCTGATCGACGGTGTCCGCATCGACCATCCGGACGGATTGTCGTATCCGAGTGCGTATCTCACCCGGCTGCGCAGGCTGATCGGACCGCAGCGGTTGCTGCTCATCGAGAAGATCCTCGCCAATCGCGAGCCGCTCGACGCGACACTGCCGGTCGACGGAACCACCGGCTACGACGCGCTGGCCGATCTCGGCGGGGTGCTGATCGATCCGGCGGGTGAGACAACGCTGACCGAACTGTCCCAGCACGTCGCGGGGCACGGCAGCGACCGGGCGTGGTTCGGTGAGACCGAGCATCGGATCAAGCGGGCCGTCGCCGAAACCATTCTGGCGCCGGAGATCCGGCGCTTGGTCGCCGCGATCAAGCGCGACGGCAATGCGGGCAGTTTCGACACCCTCGCGGTGAGCAACGCGACCATCGAGGTGCTGGCTTTCATGCCGGTGTACCGGGTGGACTACGCGCCGCTGGCCGGGATGACCGCCGCGGTCGTGGCGGAGGTGGAGAAGCGCAATGCCGAACTGACGGCACCACTTTCGGTCCTGGTGACCGCGCTGACGATGGGCGGTGAAGCGGCGCGGAGGTTCTCGCAGGTGTGTGGGGCGATCACCGCCAAGTCGGTCGAGGACACCATGTTCTATCAGGGCGCACGGCTGGTGTCGCTCCAGGAGGTGGGCGGGAATCCGGCGCGCTTCGGCCACTCCGTCAACGACTTCCACCTGTCCAACAGCGAACGCGCGCAGCGCTGGCCCGCGACCATGACGACGATCTCGACCCACGACACCAAGCGTGGTGAGGATGTGCGCGCGCGGATCGGGGTGCTGTCGCAGGTCGCCGATGTCTGGTCGCAGCGGGTTCGCGGCTGGCTGGAGACCACTCCCGCGCCCGACGGGGCGACGGCACTGTTCTTGTTGCAGAACATGTTCGGTGTGTGGCCCGCCGACGGACGGCCCGCTTCGTCGGTGCCCGGCCTGCGCGATCGGCTGCATCTTTTCGCGGAGAAGTCGATTCGCGAGGCCGGGACCAAGACCTCGTGGGAAGAGCCCGACGCGGAGTTCGAATCGGCCGTGCACGGGTGGCTCGACGCGGTGATCGACGGGCCGGTCGGTACCGGCATCGGCGACCTGGCGCATGAGCTCGCGCCGCACGCGTGGTCGGACGCGGTGTCGCAGAAGCTCTTGCAGCTGGGCGCGCCGGGGATTCCCGATATCTATCAGGGCACCGAGTTGTGGGAGGACTCCCTCGTAGACCCCGACAACCGGCGGCCGGTCAACTTCGCCACCCGGGTGGGGATGCTCCAATCACTCACCGACACACCGACTCTGGATACCACCGGCGCGGCGAAGATGTGGGTGGTCGCGTATGCGCTGTGGTTGCGCCGGGAGCGGCCGGAGTGCTTCGTCGGCGGAATGTACCGGCCGCTCTATGCCATCGGAGAGCACGCGAATCGGTTCATCGCCTATGGGCGGGGGCCCGCGGGAGAGGCGCCGGAGGTGATCGTGGCGGCGACCCGGCATTCGGTCGGGCTCGGCACAACGGGCTGGCTCGACACCATTTTGCCGCTGCCACAGGGCAATTGGACCGATCGTCTCACCGGAAACACCTTCGCGGGTAGTGCACGGCTGGACAAATTGTTCGCCCGACTTCCTGTCGCGCTGCTGGTGCGCTGAACAACGCAAGCGAGGGACCGACGCTGGGTGCGTCGGTCCCTCGAGGGCGGCTCAGTGGCTTCGGCGCAGGCCGAGGTACTGCAGGGCGGCGAAACCGCCGACGGTCACCGACTGCATCACCGCCCACACCGCGCCCACCGTGGTGAGACCGAGTACGCCGGTCGACAGCGCGGCAAGGCTGGCCACGACCCAGGCGGTGTTGCCCACCGCCACCACCGACGCCGCGGCACGGTTGACGGGCGACGATCGGCCGACGACCGCGACGGCGAGACCGTAGGCGGTGAGGAAGGCGCCGATCGCGAGGCCGACACCGGCCTCGAGGCCGAGTAGCCGTTCCAGCGGTTGCGCCAGCGCCAGGTAGGCGAGGCCGTTGGCGGTGGTGACGACGGCGTCTAGGCGCAACGACAGCCGCAGCAGGTTATCGCCGGAGGCGAGCAGTGCGGACAGACGGGACGGGGCGGTGGTGGTCATGGCTGTGCTCCTTGGCTGCGAAAGGGTTAGGCGAGTGCGCCTATCAGGTGGTGGTGGGGACCTGGTCGAGGAAGCCGTACACGCTGTCGATGCGGCCGTCGGCGAGGACGGCGACGTCGAAGCCGATCACGACGGCGGGGGCGTCGGCAGGGCCGAGGCCCCAGGTGAAGCGGACCTGGTCGTGATGGGCGTCGACGGGGCCGGCCAGGGTGAAGGTCCAGTCGGGGAACTGGGACTGCACGCCCGCGATAGCGGCCTCGAGTTCGGCGTGGCCGGTGACCGCGACCAGCGGGTCGACGTAGCGGGCGTCCGGGGTGAAGAGACGGGCGACCGCGGAGCGGCGGGCGGCGGGCTCGCGGGTGTTCCAGGCTTCCAGGTACTGCGCGACGACGGTGTTCATATCGACCTCCGAAATGGGCTTTGAGCTGGTATTTCGCGGGTTGTTCCTGCGATGACACCAACGTTATGGCGCGAGGGGGGTCGGTCGAATCAGTCGCCTATAGGTACTTTTTCCGTCGCGATACCGGTGCGGCGATACGGTGGTGCCCATGCTGCACGGACGCGACACCGAACAGGCCAGGATCGATGACCTGCTCAGTGGTGCGCGCGTGGGCCGGAGCGGGGCCTTGGTCCTGCGCGGTGAAGCCGGGATCGGTAAGACCGCGCTGCTGGATTACGCAGCGGCGCAAGGTGTTCCGACCGTGCGCAGTGCGGGCATCGAGTCCGAGGCCGAATTGCCCTTCGCGGCACTACATCTGCTGGTCCGGCCCGGTATGGAGTTGGTGCGGCAGCTGCCGTCGCGGCAGCGTGACGCACTCGAGGCGGCGTTCGGGCTGGGCGAGGGCGCTCCCGCCGATCGGATGCTGATCGGGCTGGCGGTGCTGACACTGCTCGCCGAGGAGGCGGCGCAGGGGCCGCTGCTGTGCTTGATCGATGACGCGCACTGGCTGGACCGGGCCACCGCGGAGGCGCTGCTGTTCGCGGCACGCAGGCTCGACGCGGAGGGGGTGGTGATGCTGTTCGCGACTCGCTCGGGGCCGCAGGATTTTCCCGCTCCCGGGCTGACGGAACTCGCACTGTCGGGGTTGCGTCCCGACGCGGCGGCGGCACTGCTCGATGCCGGTACCACCCCGTTGACTCCGGCCGTGCGGTATCGGCTGCTCGCCGAGTCGGACGGCAATCCGCTTGCGCTGCTGGAACTTCCGTCCGCGGTCGGCGAAGACATCGTCGACGAGACGAATCCGCTGCCGTTGACACAGCGGTTGCAGCTGGCCTTCCACGGGCGGGTCACCCGACTGCCCGCCGCGACCAGAACCGTGCTCCTGGTCGCCGCGGCGGCAGGTGCGGCGGACCTCGCTCCGGTGCTGCGTGCCGCGTCCGCGCTCGGCGCGTCACTACAAGATCTGCAACCCGCGCAGGACGCGGGCATGATCGCCACCGACGGGAAAACGCTCACGTGGCGCCATCCACTGTTGCGGTCCGCGGTGTACCAGGGCTCGGCGCTCACCGACCGCCTCGCCGCCCATCGTGCGCTCGCCGACGCGCTGGTCGACGACGACGCCGCCGACCTGCGCGCGTGGCACCTCGCCTGCGCGGCAACAGGTCCCGACGAGCACACCGCGACCGCGCTGGAACGAACAGCCGATCGCGCCCGGCGCCGCCACGGCTTCCACGGCGCGATGGCCGCCTACGATCGCGCGGCGGCGTTGAGTACCGACGCCGGCGCGCGGGTGCGCAGGCTCGTCCTCGCCGCCGAGACCGCGACTGAAGCCGGCCTCACCGACCGAGCGGAACGACTGGCCGAGCGGGCCGAGTCCCTTACCCACAGAACTGAATTCGATTCCGGTAAGCCCGAGTTCGAGCTGCGCCTGGACTTGGTGCGCGCGCAGGCCGAATTCGCCGGTGGTAAACCGGGTTCCGCGCATCGGCGGCTGATGTCGGCGGCCGTCGCGGCGCGCGAAACCGATCCACGTGGCGCTGCGCGCATTCTGACCAAGGCCATCCACACCGCGTGGTACCTCGGACCCGATGAGCTCGACGAGGTCGCGGCCGTCCTCACCACGCTGCGGCTGGTGGAGGACGATCCCGCGACGCCGATCGTGCGGTATCTGTCCGGGTCGGTGGCGGGACAGCGGGTCGCTGACCTGCGCGACGCGGCGGCCGCGGCGAGGGCGAGCGGGGCGGACAGTCCGGCCGATCTCGTACAGCTGTGTGGCAGCGGCCTGGTCGTCGGCCAAGACGAGCAGGTCGAGGAGCTGGCCGGTGAGTTGATCAGGGAATGCCGGGAGCAGGGGCGGATCGGGTTGCTGGCGCCGCTGTTGTTCTTCCGATCCGAGGGGTTGTCGTTCGGTGGGCGGCCCAGGGAGGGCCGGATCGCGGCCGAGGAGGGGTTGCGGATCGCACGCGACATCGGGCAGGCGCAGTGGGTCAGCCAGATCCACGCGTTTCTGGCGTATCTCGCCGCGCTGCACGGTGATTCGACATCCTGTCGCGACCACGCCGATCGCGCGGTGGCCGAGGAATTCGGTGGGCCGGGCGCGGTCGGTGCGTCGTGGGCGCACGCGGCCATGGCGCTGCTCGCACTCGGGGAAGGCCGACTGGAGCAGGCGCGGACAGAGCTCGCCCATATGACGATCGAGCCGGCTCGCCACCACGTCATCGGGCTGCGCACCCTCCCGGATCAGATCGAAGTGGCGGTTCGCCTCGGCGCGACCGACCGTGCGACCGAAGCACTGGATCGGCTCACCCACTGGTCACAGCGGGCCGGACAGGAGTGGATCGCGGCGCTGGCCGCCCGCGGACGTGCGCTGCTGGCCGACGGATCAGCCGCCGAGCAGCACTTCACGGCCGCGCTCGCCGCGAACCGCCCGTTCGACGAAGCCCGTACCCGGCTGCTCTACGGCGAGTGGCTGCGCCGCGACAAACGCAAGGTCGACGCGCGGGCTCAGCTGGAGCAGGCTATGAACCTGTTCGATCGGCTCGACGCGACGCCGTGGAGCGAACGCGCCCGCACCGAACTGGGTGCGCTCGGCATCGGCACCGGCGCCCGAGCCGGCGGCGGCCCGCTCAGCCTGCTCACCCCGCAGGAATCACAGATCGTGCGATTGGCGGCGCAGGGCTTGTCCAACCGGGAGATCGCGGCGCGGCTGTTCCTGAGCCACCGCACCGTCGGCCATCACCTGTACAAGGCATATCCGAAGCTGGGCGTGCTCTCGCGCGGTGAGTTGAGCGGGCTCGACCTGACGGAGTGAATCCGCCACGGAGTCGAATCAGTGGCGCGAGGCGGTACGCGTGGCGCCCACGGTCCAGCGGAGAGCGGCGACTGCTGCCGCGGCCAGCACCGCTACCTGCGGCGACCCGACGATCAGCAGTAACAGCGCACCGACCACGAGCGCGGCGACGAGCGCCTCGAGCTTGTAGACCGGCCAAGCGCTACCCGCGATGTCGACGGTCGCGGATGCTGCCGATGAGGTGAGCACTGCCATGCAGACCAGGATAGGCGCACATCGAAGTTCGGGCCACCGAACTTTCCCGGGTCACCCTGTCGGGAACATCACACAGCGTCGATTCGTTGTGCAGGTCATGCCACTGACAGGAGAGTACGCACCGAGCACTTCGGACTGGGCACGCGAACAGGCCGAGACCTACGAGAATTCCGGCGGCGCCGAGGGGACTTCGCTGCAAGGCAAGCCCGTCATCCTGCTCACCACCACAGGCGCCAAGTCCGGCAAGCTGCGCAAGACACCGCTGATGCGGGTCGAGCACGACGGCGAGTACGCCGTCGTCGCGTCGCTGGGCGGGGCGCCGAAGAACCCCGTCTGGTACTACAACGTCAAGGCCGATCCGCACGTCGAACTGCGCGACGGCACCACCACCAAGGACTACACCGCTCGCGAGGTCTCCGGCGACGAGCGAGCGCGGTGGTGGGAACGCGCGGTGGCCGTGTGGCCCGACTACGACGAGTACACGAAGAAGACCGATCGCGTGATCCCGGTCTTCGTCCTCACCCCGCGCTGAACCCGCAGGTCCGGGCACACCCGCCGTGGCTGCCACGGCGGGTGGTTCCGCTCACCGAACGCGCGAGACGCCTCGGTAGCATTGTCCGGGTGTCCCCCATCGCTGACGTCGCCGAAGTGTCCGTAATCCGTCCGCCGCTCACCGCGGACGAGATCGACGCCGCCGCCAAGCGAATTTCCGACATCATCGAGCCGACTCCGCTGCAATACAGCGCGCGGTTATCGGCGAGCACCGGTGCGCAGGTCTACCTCAAGCGCGAAGACCTGACCGCGGTCCGTTCCTACAAGCTGCGCGGCGCCTACAACCTGATGGTGCAGCTCACCGCCGCCGAGCGCGCGGCCGGTGTGGTGGCCGCCAGCGCGGGCAACCACGCGCAGGGCGTGGCCTTCGCCTGTCAAGCGATGGGTGTGCGCGGGCGCATCTATGTGCCGACCACCACCCCCAAGCAGAAGCGCGACCGCATCCGCGTGCACGGCGGCGAGTTCGTCGAGCTGATCGCCGTCGGCGAGACCTACGACGCCGCGGCCGCCGCGGCCGCCGACGATGTCGCCCGCACCGGCGCCACCATGGTGCCGCCGTTCGACGACCCGCGCACCGCCGCGGGTCAGGGCACCATCGCCGCGGAGTTCCTCGAGCAGCTCGGCACCGCGCCCGACCTGGTGATCGTTCCGGTCGGTGGCGGTGGCTGCCTCGCCGGCATCGGCACCTACCTGCGCGAACGAGCACCGCAGACCGGTCTGCTGGGCGTCGAACCCGCGGGCGCGGCCTCGCTCACCGCCGCACTGGTCGCCGGTGCTCCGGTGACACTGCCCGAGATCGACCCGTTCGTCGACGGTGCCGCCGTGCGCCGCATCGGCGACCTGCCCTACCGGGCGGCGGCCTCGTTCGGCGGGCGGATGGTCTCGCACGCCTCGCTGCCGCTGCTCACCACACCCGAAACCCAGACCGGCGCAGCATCTTTCCGGGTGATGATGGTCGACGAGGGCGCCATCTGCACGGCGATGCTCGACCTCTACCAGAGCGAAGGCATCATCGCCGAGCCCGCGGGCGCACTGGCCACCGCGGCACTGACCGAGATCGACATAGTGCCGGGTAGCACGGTCGTGGTGCTGGTCTCGGGCGGCAACAACGATGTCTCGCGCTACGGCGAGATCATCGAACGCTCACTGGTGCACCGCGGCCTCAAGCACTACTTCCTGGTCGACTTCCCGCAGGAACCCGGTGCGCTGCGCCGCTTCCTCGACGATGTCCTCGGCCCCGACGACGACATCACCATGTTCGAGTACGTCAAGCGCAACAACCGCGATACCGGGGCCGCGCTGGTCGGCATCGAACTCGGCGCCACCGACGACCTGGCCTCGCTGATGCACCGCATCGAGGAGTCCCCGATCCAGGCCGAACGCCTGGAACCGGGCTCCCCCGCCTACCGCTACCTCACGTAGCGCCGATGCCGCGCGGCGGTTACGCCGCCGCGCGGTCCTCGCGGGATCCGGGTACCCGGCTCGCGCGCACGCTCGACAGGACCAGCGGCAGCAGCCAGCCCATGGCGACCTGGTCGTACGGCAGCAGTACCTGGTCGAGGCGGTTGTGGACGTAGGCCACCGACAGGCCCGACTGCGGGTCGACCCAGCCGAACGAACCGCCCAGCCCGATGTGGCCGAAGCCGTGCCGTGCGCCGGGGATGGGCAGGGAGTGGTAGCCCAGGTGCCACATCATCGGGAGGTAGAACAGCGCGTGGTCGAGCCGGTAGGTCTGGACCCGGCGGATCGCGGCGTGCGTGCTCGGCCGCAGGTACGGTGCGCCGTCGACGGTGAAGCCGTCGGCCAGCGCGGCGTACATCTTCGCCAACCCGTCGGCGGTGGCCACACCGTTGCCCGCGGGCATCTCGGTGTTCAGGATCGTCGGGTCGTCGCCGTCGAGGATGCCGTCGAGGCCGGGCACGAACAGGCAGCGAGCGGCCGCACCGAGCGGTCCGGGCAGCCGGAATCCGACCTTCGCGAGAAAGCCCGCGGCGATCGGGTGCGCGGCGAAGCTCATGTGCGCGCCCACCAGCCGGGCGTATTCGGTCGAGGAGTCCACGGCGGGGCGCCCGAGGTGGATGCCATCGATACCGAGCGGATCGGTGACCTCGCTGCGGATCAGCTCACTCATGCTTCGGCCGGTCACACCCCTGGCCAGGCCCGCGAGCAGCCAGCCGTAGGTCAGGGCGTGATAGGTCGGGGTGCCGCGCATGCGGTCGGGAGTGGCCAGCGCGAGGCGGTCCTCCATGAGTTCGTGATCGAGGGCTTCCGCGGCGGTGCTCGCGACCGCGGACAGCGACGACAGTCCGGCGCGGTGGGTGAGCACGTCGGCGACGGTGATCGAACCCTTACCGTGCGCGGCGAAGCGCGGCCAGTACTCGGCGACCGGCGCCTGGTAATCGATCAGTCCGCGATCGGCGAGCCGGTGGATCACGGTGGCGGTGACGCCCTTGGTCGCGGAGAACACGATCGCACCGGTATCCGCGTTCCACGGCCGGTCACCCCCGCTACCGGTCCAGAAATGGGCGAGCGGCTCACCGTGCCGATAGATGGCGATGGCACCGCCCGCGTCGCGGCGATGGCCGATCAAGGCGGCGAATGCGCGCACCAGCGGGCCGAATCCGGCCGGGGCGTAGCCCCCGACACCGGCCGGGAGGGCAGCGCTTTCCTGCCCGTAAGCGTCGTTGCTCATCATCTGACTATACGGCGTTATGCCCATTCGGCAATGCCGCGTTTCGGACTGTGGCCGACCTGTGCCCCGGCGTCATCACTCGGTGACCACCGTGCCCGCGCCGTCGCCTTCCTCCAGCACGGCGAAACTGTGGCCCGAAATGAGTGTTCCCGCACCACTTTCGGTGGCGGGTGACCAGGCCAGCAGGACCCGGCCGTGCACCGGGATCACCACTTCGTCCTCGGCGAGGTTGCACACCACCGAGATTCGGCCACGCCGCAGGATGAACCAGCGCCGCGCCTCGTCGTAGTCGGCCCAAACTCGTTCCAGCCATGGGTCGGTGAATTCCGGCCTCGACTTGCGCAGGGCGAGCAGGCCGCGATAGCAGGCGAGCAACCGGGCGTGCGGTTCGCGTCCGACCTCGGTCCAGTCGAGCTTGGAGCGGGTGAAGGTGGCCGGATCCTGCGGGTCGGGCACCTCCTCGGTGGACCAGCCGTGCTCGGCGAACTCGGCGCGTCGCCCGGTGGCGGTGGCCGCGGCGACGACCGGGTCGGTATGGGAGGTGAAGAACTGGAACGGGGTGCGCGCGCCCCACTCCTCCCCCATGAACAACATCGGGGTGCTCGCCGAGAGCAACACCAGCGCCGCCTTCACCGCGAGCTGGCCGGGGGTGAGGTAGTCGCTGGGGCGATCACCGATCGCGCGATTGCCGATTTGATCGTGGTTGCAGGTGTAGCCCAGTAGGGCGCTGCCGGGGACGAGATCGCGCGGGATGGGAGCACCGTGCGTGCGGCCACGGAAGCTGGAATACGTTGCGGCGTGGAAGAACCCGTGCGTGAGTGTGTGCGTGAGGCAGGCCAGTGAGCCGAAATCGGCGTAGTAGCCCTGCCTTTCGCCGGAGACAGCCGTGTGGACGGCGTGGTGCAGGTCGTCGTTCCACTGGCCGGTGAGCCCGTAGCCGCCCGCCGCGCGCGGGGTGATCAGGCGGGGATCGTTGAGGTCGCTCTCGGCGATCAAGCTCAGCGGGCGGCCCAGATGTGCCGCCAGCGCGGTCGTTTCGACGGTGAGCTCGTCGAGCAGGTGGGTGGCGGTGCGGTCGACCAGCGCGTGGACGGCATCGATGCGCAGTGCGTCGATATGGAATTCGCGCAGCCAGCGCAGGGCATTGTCGATGATGTAGGCGCGGACCGCGTCCGAGCCCGGACCGTCGAGATTGAGGCCGCGCCCCCAGGTGTTGCGGCCGGTGGTGAGGTAGGGGCCGAAGCGTGGCAGGTAGTTGCCGCAGGGGCCGAGGTGGTTGTAGACCACGTCGAGGCAGACGGCGAGGTCGCGGGCGTGGCAGGCGTCGACGAACCGTTGCAGGCCGTCGGGGCCGCCGTAGCTTTCCTGCACCGCGTACCAGAGGACGCCGTCGTAGCCCCAGTTGTGGGTGCCGTCGAAGGCATTGACCGGCATGAGTTCGACGGTGGTGACGCCGAGGGCGACGAGATGGTCGAGATGGGTGATCGCCGCGTCGAAGGTGCCGTCGGGGGTGAAGGTGCCGACGTGGAGTTCGTAGAACACCGAGCCTGCCAGGGCTCTGCCGGTCCAGTTCCGGTCGGTCCAGGCCGTCTGGTCGAGGTCATGGACCGCGGAGGTTTCGTGCACCCCGTCGGGTTGGCGGGGCGAGCGCGGGTCGGGCAGTACCGTCGGATCGTCATCGACCAGGAACCCGTATCGGGCACCCTGACCTGCGTCGACGCGTACCGACCAGTTGCCGCTACCGTTTCTTCGCATCGGGTGCTCGACCCCGTCCAGTTGCAGCCGCACCGCTCCCGCCTCCGGTGCCCACACCCGAAACTGCCTCATCGGCCCAGCATCGCATGCCCCGCGCCGGTGTGCTCGATCAACGAATCACCGCGTGTGTGCGGTGACCCCGACAGGTCCGGCGCCGATGCACAGCGACTGCCGCTCGTCGAGGGACCTGATCCGCAGGGTGTCGCCGCCCCCGAGCAGCCGGATGTACACGGTGTTCAAGCCCGCGCGCACGTCGGCGATCGTTTCGGTCTCGCCTTCGAAGGACAGGGCGATCCGGCCGTCACGTTCGGCGTTGTAGTTCACCTGGGCGGTCCAGTCGCGGATCTGCATGGGGCCGTCGAGCGGGAGGTTGGCACCGGCGGTGCCGCGCACGCGGTGGCCGCAGCGGGGTTCGGGGCCCGCGACGATGGCCCGGTTCCACCAGACCTGTGCGTCGACGACGGCGCCTTCGTCGGTGATCATGCGCAGGCGTGGGGTCGAGAGGGCGAAGGTGGTGGGTGTCGCGATCGGGGCGAAGACACGGTCGGTCATGTTCTCGGGGAATGCCAACGGGTTCAACACATTCCACGGAACCTCTTGTGGCAGCAGCGGTGCGTCGGCGACGCCGGGAAGGGCGGCTCGCACGCCGGTGACGTAGGTGCGGGCCGGGCTCGGTTCCCATGATCTGGTGAAGGTGATCGTCGAGTACACACTGCTCGCCAGGAACAGGACGATCGCCGCGATACCCGCCGGCTGCCGCACTCGGCTGTCGCGCCCGGCCTCGATCCGAGCCGACCCACCGACGGTGCGCGCATGTGTCAGGGGGGCGCCCGCCAGAACCTGTTGTTCGTTCGATCCGATGACCGGACTCGGCCCGTGCCGACCGGGCGCCAGAGCGATCAGTGCCAGTGCGACGGTGGCGATCACGGCGAAGTCGGCGAAGTAGCGCATGGACTGGAGTAGGAGACCCGCGGTGCTCGGGCCGTCGCGCAGGAGGACGACGGGCGCGATGGTCAGCACCGCGTATCCGGCAGCGCACGCCCAGACCGCGACGACCCGGCGGCGGGTGCGCATTGTCCACGCCACGAACAGGATCAGCACCAGCCAGCTCAGCGCGACCAGCACGCTCGGTGGATCGGCCCACGGGGTGGCGGGTTGCCAGCGCTCCCAGCGCCACGGACCGCCGAACAGGGCGGGTACCAGCCCGTCCGACAGCGCCCGGCTCCAGAGGGATCCGGGGTGTTCGGGCGCTGAGAGTCCGCGCGGGCGCTCGATAACGAGCAGGAAGCACGCCGCCCACGCCAGCAACACGGCGCCGGCCGCCGTCCACAGCGCGGCGCCACGGCGAGCGGCCGCACGCACCGACCCTCCCGATACGTGGGCTGCGAGCACCGCGACCGCGAAAGCCACCGGCAGTACGACCACCGATTTCTCGAAGAACAGCAACGCCACCGCGAACACCACCGCCCCCGACACTGCGTACCCGCGCCGCCCGGTCCGCACCAGTCGCACGGCGTCCGCGCTCACCCAGGCCAGGGCGATCTGCAACGGCAGCGCGTTCACCGCCGCCGACCACCAGGCGAAGGCGGGCACCGTCAACGGCACGAACAGGTAGAACGCCAACGGCCCAAGCATCCGCGCCCGAACTCCGACCAGCACGACGATCAGGCGCAACACCGCCAGCGACGCCAGCAGCTGCAACGCCATCAGCGCGAGGACCGCCGCCGTCCAATTCAGCGGTGCCACTTCGGTGACCAGCCAGGTCAGCACGAACGCCAGCGGCATCACGTGCCCGTCGTGACTGGTGAACAGCAATTCCGTCGACAACACCGGCTGACTGCTCACCCGCCCGATCAGCAGGAAATCGTCCCAGTAGAAGAACCCGGCACCGGCCACCCAGCCGCGCAGCACCAGCTGCGCCACGATCAGGCAGGCCGCGACGAGCAGCACCGCGGGCCCGGACAACGCGAGCCGTCCCGGCCGAGACGACATCTCGGCGGGCGATGGCGAGTCGAGCAGCGGCACGGACGTCACGTCTCTCGACGCTAGCTCGTAGTTCGCGGGGCGGCCATCACGACCCACCACAGTGGGCCTGCGCTCGCACACTGCATATTTTGGACTGATCTGTTCAAAATGTGCTACGGTCATCGACATGGCCCGACCCAAGGAGTTCGACGAGCACCGCGCGGTGGACGCCGCGATGCGGGCGTTCTGGTCCGCGGGCTACGAGGCGACCTCCACCCAGGATCTCTGCGCCGCGACAGGTTTGGGCCGCAGCAGCATCTACAACACCTTCACCAGCAAACGCGAGCTGTTCGACCGCGCGCTGCGGCACTACATGACCACGAAGAACGCACCCATCTTCGAAATCCTCGACAGCGACGCACCGGCTCGGGAACGGATCGGCGCCGTGCTGCGCCGAATCGCCGACGCACCCGACACCGAACCGGCGGGCTGCCTCGTCGTCAACTCGATCGTCGAACTCGCGCCGCACGACGCCGCCGTCAAGGCCGACCTCCGCGCCGACGAAGAGCGCCGCCTCGACGCACTCACCGCAACCATCGAAAGCGGCCAGCGCGCAGGCGAATTCGCCCTCGATCGCGAGGCGCGCGCCATCGCCCAGTTCCTGACCGCCACGATCAGCGGCATGCGGGTCGCGGCGCGCGGTGGTGCGGACCGCGCCACCCTCACGGCGATCGCCGATACCGCGATGCGCTGCCTCTGAGATCACCGAACCTGAACCGTCTTCTAGTCATGTCCTCATTTTGGACTGATTGATTCAAAATAGTTCGTAGGAAAGGTTTGTCATGCCGACCGCTATCTACATCCTCGGCCTGTCCATCTTCGCCCAGGGCACCTCCGAGCTGATGCTCGCCGGTCTCCTCCCGGAAATGGCCGCCGACCTCGGCGTGTCCATTCCCAGTGCCGGACTGCTCATCTCGGCCTTCGCGCTGGGCATGCTGGTCGGCGCGCCACTGCTGGCCGTGGTGACGCTGCGCTGGCCACGCCGCGACGCACTGCTCGCCTTCCTCGCGATCTTCGTCGCGACCCATGTCGTCGGCGCGCTGAGCGGCGACTACTGGCTGATCCTCGGGACGAGAGTGGTGAGCGCCTTCGTCTACGCCGGGTTCTGGGCGCTGGCGGCGACGACGGCGGTGAGCCTGGTGGCGCCGCGGTTGCGCGGGCGGGCGATGAGCATCGTCGCGGGCGGACTCACCATCGCCACGATCGTCGGGGTGCCCGCGGGCACCGTGATCGGCCAGCATCTGGGCTGGCGCGCGGCCTTCTGGGCGGTCGCCGGACTGTCCGCGCTGACCATGATCGGAGTGCTCGCGAAGATCCCCGGCGGGCGGCCGAGCACGGTCACCGCGCTGCGCGGCGAATTGCGCGTGATGGCGAACCCGCGCCTGTGGGTGTCCTACGGCGCCACCGCGCTGTCGACGGGTTCAGCCTTCGTCACCTTCGCCTATCTCGGCGCGATGCTCGCCGACACCACCGGTATCTCGGAGGCGTGGGTCCCGGCGGTGCTGGGACTGTACGGTCTCGGCGGGCTGATCGGCATCACCATCGGTGGCCGCTTCGCCGACGCGCACCCGTTCGGCACCCTGTACGTGGGAGCCACCGGGATGACGGTGGCCGCGGCCGCGATCGCCGTCACCGCGCACTCCCCCGCCGCGATGATCGTGCTCGTCGTGCTGCTCGGCGCTTTCGGGTTCGCCACGAACCCCGCGTTGAACACCCGCGTCTTCGCACTCGCCGACGGCGCGCCGACGCTGGCCGCGGCGACCAACTACTCGGCATTCAACGTGGGAATCACGGTCGGCCCGTGGCTCGGTGGCCTGGCCATCGGTGCCGGGCTCGGCTTCGCCTCGGTCGGCTGGATCGGCGCCGCCCTCGGACTGGCCATGCTCGCCACCGTGGGCCTGTCGCACCGACTGGAGCGTGAACCCGTCACGGCCGCTGTGTCTTCCGAGCCTCGCGTACCCGAGTTCATCCCCCAGTAGACCTGTAAACAGCGAATCCACCCGCAGCGCTGCGGGTGGATTCGCTGTTTGCGAGCTTGCTCAGCCCAGTCTCATATACACAACAGACGCTGCCGACGACAAATCAAGTGTAGATCTCGGTGG
>NZ_JBHXNK010000055.1:0-20983 GCF_042719755.1 Nocardia sp. NPDC058519
AACCCGGAAGCTAAGGCCACCTGCGCCGATGGTACTGCACTCGACAGGGTGTGGGAGAGTAGGACACTGCCGGAACATCATTGCGAAAGGCCCTCAACCATTGGTTGGGGGCCTTTTTGCGTTCCAGAACCAGCACCGGATCGGCCAATCCTGGCTTCTCCCAACCTGTCTGGCTGTCTGGGGCTAGCCTGTGCGTGTGAGTGGAGAACTCCCGCCCAACGAGGGCGAGCCGAGGGCGCACGTTCATGGTCGTGCCAGCCTCGATGCCCAACATCGCAGCTCGCAGAACGAGTCGTACACGCGACAAGTGCGGTCCAGCACCAACTTCGGTGTGTGGCGGCGCGACGCCGAGGTGAGCCGCGAGGGTACGAAAGAGAAGCGCCGCACTGTGAGATTGATGGTGGCGGCCGGTTTCCTAGTAGCCGGGGCGGTCGGCGCCGCGCTCGTCTTCCTGGCATTCCAGCCCGACGCCAATGGTGGCGTCCCTGCCGCAAGCGCTCCCTCGACATCGGTCGTCCAACCGACCGCGGCGGCCGATGCCACCACACCGGTTCCGCCTACCGCAGCGAAACCGACTACGAAGACAACGATCTCGGTCCGCACGCCGACAGCGGTGCTGTCGCAACCGTGTCCCGCCGAGACGGTCTGCTGGTGGAGTATGCCCGACTTCAAGGACCTACTTCACTCGCTGCCGCACGGCGAAGTGCCGGCGATCAGTCCGGAGAACTGCTTGGAGCTGGGCGTAGCGAGCCACGGTCCGAGGGGCGCCGGATCTATCGTCAACGGCAGCAGTGTCCCGCAGACGTTCTGGGAGAACGGTGACTGCAGTGGACAATCGTTCGTCCTCGAACCAGGGGAACAACTGGCGAAGCTGCCGACCTTCCCCTTCTCCGTCAGCGGGTAGCAGCCGGACCCGGTCTGTGCTCAGGGATTAGGTTCGGCGGTGCGCAGGAGCTGTAGGAGACCGTGCACCGCGGCCTCCTGACCGGCCGACAGCGGGTCGGTGGCGAAGTGCATCAGCTCATTGCGTACGTCGCGGACCTGCTCGACCAGCTCCAGGACCTGACTTTGATCCAGTCGCCAGCCCAGCTTGCGCCAGCGAACCGGGTCTTGCAGTAGGTACACGTAACCGCCGAAAGTCAGGTGCGCCGCCTCGGTGATGTGGGCCCGCCTGTTCTTGGGAGCCGCGGCTTTGATGTCGTCGGGATCGAGATGATCGTTGGCGGCTCGGCGCAGCCTGTTCTCTGCTTCTTCGATGAGCACGAAAGGCTTTGCCAGCATGCCGAATTGGCGGGTGAGGTCCGACGCAGTGAGAATGCCGGTCACCCGCATGCGATCAGTGTTGCGCACGAAGACGAATCCGTTGTCGTAGATGGCGTCGATCTGGTCGAGCAGCGGAGCATCGTGGTCGACGACCACGGCGGGCACGGTTGCCTCGGCCAAGGTCGGATGGTCACCGGCGATATGGGCCCTGCCGATCGATTCCCACGTGACCGCGCCGTGGTACGTCCCGTCCCGGTCGATGACGGCCAGTTGCGAAAATTGATGACGCACCATGGTCGTCTTCGCCACGGTGAGGCTCACGTTCGAGGGCACGGACCTCAACGCGGCGGGTAGATCGCCCAACCGGCGGGTCATCGGTTCCGGATCGGAGACATTTTCGACCGCTCCGGGGTCGTGCGGCCAGATTTCAGCGTCCGCGGTGTGCGTTGCCGCGGTGTCGGGTTCGGTGTCGAGCGGGACGATGGCAACGACATCGCTGAGCGCGCCCTCGGTGAACGGTGGACGGGTGGTGAGCCCGTTCTCGGCGAGAGCGGATTTGATCACCTCGACCGCAGCAGCGGTGCGGCGCTCGAATTCCCAGTGCTCGAGCAAGCTGCGGGTGGTGAGCTGACGTGGGTTGCCTGCTGCGCGCGAACTCGCATCGGCGAGCAATTCGGCCGCGCCGGTGCCCGCTTCGTCACCGTCGAACCCGGGGTCTGTCCCGAAGTCCGCAAGGTGGGCGATGCGTGCCGCGGCATTGTGGCGATGGAGTCCGCACACGGTCAGCAGCGACCCGAGACTGGCCCGCAGATCAGGCCTGATCACTTCCCATCGCAGGTCGGTGCGCAGCCAGTCGACCTTTCTGACCTGGCGAAACTGCTCGGGTTCGGTTCCACGGAACTCGTATTTCCCGACAACTCGCCCGATCGCGACCAGCTCGGGCCGGAGCTTCAGCGGCATGACGACCAAGTCGCCGTTCGCGATATCGGTGTCGAATTTCCAGAGTTGGCCGGCCCAGTTGCCGACCACAGAGGGCGTGGCGAGCGGGTAGTTCTCGCGCAGTGCCGCTTTGAGTTCTTCCCAGGTTCGGTACCGGCTGAGGTCGCCCATTTCGTCCCAGCCGACGATGGCCAGCCCCTCGTCGAGCGCGCGTTGTTCACGTTGGCCGTCGCGGCCGGACCGGATGAGCCATGCGAGCGGATGGTCGTGCACAGTCCTGATCCTCCCAGTTCAGTCCGACAGGTAGGCGACCCAGAGATAGTCACGGGCGCGGCTGGTGGCGACGAGCAGCTGTCTGGCGAGCATCTCGGCTCGATCCCTGGCACCGCCGGACAGTGCATCGAGGTTCCTCGGCGGTTCCTCGGTGATGTGGAAGACCGCGGCGAAATCCATCCCCTTCGCGCGGCGCACCGTGCCGACCTTCACGGGCCCGACCTGCGAGCCGTCGTAGTTCTCCAATGAGACAGCCTTGAAGCCCGCCCGGCGCAGCACCCGCAGATATCGCGTGACCTCGCTCGGCCAGTTCACGATCACGGCGATCTCGGAACCCGGCGCCAGTTGTGCCTCGCGGAGGGCGCGGGGGAGTAGACCGTCGATATCGCGACGGGAGACGTGAACGTCGGCTGCCCGACCGTCCGGCAGAGTGGGATCGCTGTCACGAAGGATGATGCCGGCGCCTCCATCGAGATCATCGACGGTGTTGCCCGCCTCGATGCGTTGTGAATACCGCAGCACCGCTTCACGATTGCGGTAGTTCGTGCGCAGGACCCGGCCACGACCACCGGCGAGCGGGATCCCCGCCTCGGACAGGGTGCAGCCGCCGGCGTAGACCTGCTGCTGTCCGTCACCGACCAGGAGCAGTTGAGCGTCGGAACCGCCGCCCGCTATCTGGTGCACCAGCTGCAATTGCATGAGGGTGAAGTCTTGCACTTCGTCGACGACGACCATGGCGTACGCCTCGGTGCTGTCGAGCGGACGGGCTCGGAGTTCGTCGACGGCGAGTGAGATGACATCGTTGAAATCGTGGGCATGCCGCGCATCCAGGACTTCCTGGTACGGCTGGTACCAGTTCTCCCAGACGAATTCACGGCGGGTCGACCGCAGGCTGATCCCCTCGCGACCCACCCGTTGCACGCACTTGTACGACTCCAGGTCGGTGATCCTGCGGCCCTTGATCACCCGATCGATTTCGTCCTGCCAGTACCCGTGGTCGGTGCCCTCGACCCGGCCCAACACCCCTCTGGCACCTTGCCACGCTTTGGCGAATCCGGCGTGTATCGCTTTGTCGTCCAGATTGAATTGGACCTTGCGGCGGACCAGGAAAGCCTTCGCCCACGCATGCAGCCCAGTGAACTCGGCACGCTCGGCGGCGTGTGGCGCGAGCTGTGCGAAACCTCGCTCGTGGTAGGCGGGCAGACTCTTGACGAACGTCGTGAAGAGCAGTCGCCCAGGGTTGCGCTTGGCGAAATGCGCCATCCGGTGCAGCGCGACGACCGACTTTCCGGTGCCGGCCGGGCCGCTGAACCGGGCGGGACCGGTGAATGTGGTGTGGACGAGCGAGAGCTGATCGGGATCGAGGAACGTCATCCAGTCGCTGAACGGTCTGGCGAGCGCGGATGACCTCGCGTCGGCGCGGAGGTCATCCTGGTCGAACAGGCCACCGGCGTCGACAGTTTCGGCTTCTGGAGCGTCGTCAGCGCAGAGGTATCTGTGCGAAGGGAGCTTTTCCGCCGCGGTCGCCGCGAGCTCACTGACCCGCTCAGCGCGCATCCGCTTCTCACGACGCACCAGTGTGTCGACGAAATTGGACTCGTCGACCACGAGATAACGACCGTCTGCGGTAGCCCGCGAGCCGCGCGGCATGAGCAGCACGACATCGACGGAATGCGGTACGAACTGGGCGCCGCCGACAACCAACCTGGCGAACGTCCGCTCGGCATCGCCGCGGATCTTCAGGACATCGGCGGAGCTGGGCAGCGCGTCGGTGAAGACGAGTGCGAAAACCCCCGTGCGCCCCAGCGTGAACGCCGCGATCCGGTCGGGCATGGGCGAACCGCGGTCCACGAGCACATGCCAGCCGCGCACAGTGAGTAGCGCTGCGAGGAACCGTCGCTGATCCGGCGTCAACTGTCGCTGCTCGGCGAGTGTGCGCTCCGCCCACCGTGCAACCCGCTCGCGATGAATATTCGGCATCGATCCCCCTCCGGATACCTCAGCTCCGTACAGCGGGTGGAGCTGTAATGCGTTGAGTACCAACATAGTTGACTTCGCCCGAGATGGCATGCGGATCGGAGGGCCGAGCTCCGGGCTCGGCCACGGCCGCGGTCATGTAGTTGGCGCATTTCCTGCAGGGTGCCGCGCCGTGCAATGCTTTCCGGTTCGCTTCCATACGAGGAGATTTCATCCATGCAGCGTTATCTGGCGCCTATCGCCGTCTCGGCCGTTCTAGTCGGCGTAACCGGGTGTGGGAGCGCTGAGACGCCGACATCAGCCACCACCTCGGCCAGTGCCGCGCCGATATCAGGTCTCGGCACTGCCTTCGCGTTCACCGACGCGTCCAGTGGCGCGAAGGTCGGCACCATCACGTTCACCGAAGTGGCGCTCGCACCCGCGGAGTGCGTGACCGAGCTGCTGCCGGGGCGCGTCGCTTTGGCGGTTCGTGCCCAGATCGAGAGCATCGGCACCAGCCGGATGTCGCGACCCGACCAGTGGCTGCTCAGCACCGTGGACCGCGCCGGCATCACCCAGCGAACCGAGCACGCCATCCTCGCCGACGACTGTTTCGAGACGTACTCGTACAGTGCGTCTCCGAAGGCGGGAACCAAGGTCGAGGGCTGGTCGGTGGTGCAAGCGCTACCCGAAATGGTCGCGCTGCAGTTCGTTCCGCTGGTCCAGGATGAAAGCGCCCCGATGGACGCGCCGCGTTTCGTCACCCCGGCACCGGCGAATATCACGATCGCGCTCGCGGCGGCTCCGGCACCCGCCACCGTGACGACTCAGCCATCGGCCGCCGCTCCACCGACTTCCGCCGCCAGCACGCCGGAGTTCGTGCCCGAAAGCACCACCGCCGCAGTGACTACCATCAAACCCGCACCCAAGAAGGCGACTCCCGCAGTCGGCGTCCCCTGCACCCCGCCCGGTGACAATTACGCCACCGCCGATGACGGCAGCACTCTCAAATGCACCAAGGCGGGTGGGCCGAGCGCGAAATGGGTGCAATCGGCGCCGCTGCTCGGCACCCGCACTCCGGGAACTCCCTGTGAAGTGGGTTCGGGAGTAGCGACGTCGCCCGACGGTGAGGAAATGTTCTGTCTCGGCCAGGGGCCGGATAGCAACGTGTGGACCGTTTTGAATTGATGCTCGAGCCGGTGCTGCCGCGCCGATCAATCGGCTTGGTCCGTGCGGGGCATCACCTCGCTGTACTAGTCGAGGTCGATCTCCTCGCCGTGACGGTCTTCGTTCCGTTGTAGACATCACGGTCGATCTCGTTGTCGGCGTTGGCGACCAGCATCGCGACGAGGGCGGCGATATCGCAGTTGACGCATCAACCGTCTAGTGGCGAGAGTCGCTGTGCTGCAACGTATACCGAAGTCGTACCGGGCCGGTATATTCCGGAGCTACGGGGTGGATTTCGGGACGGACGGGGCGGGATGGGTAACACGGCGGAGAATCAGCTTGTCGTCGACATCGATGCCGACGGCATGGCGACAGTGCGCGTGTCGGGTGGCGACGGGCTCCCGGGGCGTGCGATGCCGCCGTTCGCGGTGAGATCGGTGATGACCGAGGCCGACGTCGAGGACCTGCGCTGGTATTTCGAGGACTACCTGAGCGCCCCTTTCGCGGTCTACGAGGATCGCGGCGCCGAGATCGCCGACCACCTGTCTCACTGGGGCACAGCGATGTTCGACTCGCTCTTCGGCGCGGGCCCGGCGATGGATGTCTATCGGCAGTTCCGTGCGTCGGGCAACGGCGGCGCGATCCTGATCCGCTCGACTTCGCCCCCATGGCTGAGTGTGCCGTGGGAGCTGATGTGGGACCCGGGCGACTCGGCGCCGCTGGTCCGTAATGGGATGACACTCGCGCGGACACCGCTGCTGACCGCCATCGAATCGCCGTTGGAGGTGGTCGTCGACCGCATCCGGGTACTCGTGGTGATCTCGCGGCCGTCCGGTCGGTCCGATGTCGGATATCGGATGATCGCTCGCGAAATGATCGACCGCCTCCAGCGCACGGGTGGCCCGATCGATCTGGTCGTCTTGCGTCCGCCGACCTTGGTCGCGTTGGGTGAGACATTGCGGACCGCGCGAGCGTCCGGGCGTCCGTTTCACGTAGTTCACTTCGATGGGCACGGCGTCTTCACCGCGGAGGGCAGCGGGGCACTGGTATTCGAACGACGGCGGGGAGGCGAGGATCGTGTTTCCGCCGAACGCGTCGCGGAGGTCCTCGGCGACGCGCAGGTGCCCTTGGTGGTGCTGAACGCGTGCCAATCGGGTGTCGTCGGGGAGCGTTTGGAGGCCGGCGTCGCCACACGGATCCTGAACGGCGGCGCTGACGCGGTGCTCGCCATGGCCTATTCGGTGTACGCGGTCGCGGCCGCGGAGTTCATGTCGGCCTTCTACGATCAGCTCTTCAGCGGGAGAACGTTCGGCGTCGCGGTACAGGCGGGGCGAGATCGTATGGCGAACCGGCCGAATCGTCCGAGCCCGAAAGGGCCACTGCCGCTGCGTGATTGGGCGGTTCCGGTGCACTACACGCGGCGCGACGTGCGTTTCCCCTCGCTCGTGTCGACCAGCTCGACCGATTCCCCGACAACGGGCGTAGATGACCAGCTGAGCGCGGCCGACGGGTTCATCGGGCGTGACGGCTACTTTTACGGCTTGGAATCGGCAGCGAGCTCCAAGTCGGTGATAGTCCTGCACGGGCAGGCGGGAACGGGCAAGACCGAACTAGCCAAAGGGTTCGCGCGGTGGTGGCAGCGCACCGGTGCGCTGGACCACCCGGACGGCGTGATCTGGTACTCCTTCGACCCGGGGGTATCGTCGCGACAGCTCGACAGTCTGGTGGCGGCAATCGGATTCGCCATGGACGGTACCGAGTTCATCGCACTCGACCAGAGCGCGCGCCGTGCGTCGGTGCGCGATCGCCTGCGCTCCCAACGGCTGCTGGTGGTACTCGACAACTTCGAGACCGTCGCGGCAATGCCAGATCGGGCGGGAACGACGCCCGCCCTGAGTGACGTTGAACGCACCGAACTGCGCGAGTTCCTCGATGACCTCTCCCACGAGACGCGGTCGGTGGTTCTCGTAACCAGTCGCAATCCGGAACTGTGGCTCGGTGCGAACGTCGGTCGAATCGCCGTTCACGGGCTATCCGGTGCGGAATCCCAGCAGTACAGCGACCATCTACTCCACGACAAGCCCCATGCTGTCGCACGACGTGCCCACCGCGAATACGCCGAGCTGACCACGTGGCTCGACGGTCACCCACTCGCCATGCGGCTGACGTTGCCGCACCTGCAAGAGCGCGAACCCGCCGAACTCTTGGCCGAACTTCGTTCCTTCGGAACACATTCGATCCGAGCCGACGACGGATGGCTGGACACGCTCACCGCCGGCCTGCGATATTCGCTGGCCCATCTGAGCGAGGCGGACCGGCGATTGCTGCTGCCGCTCAGCTTGTTTCACGGTTCGACAGAAGCCGCGGTGCTCGCTGAGCTTTCCGGCCGCGATGAGGCGCCGCCAATATTTCATGGTCTCGACCGAGCGCAGTGGGACAACGCGCTGAACAGTGCCACTGCGGTGGGGTTGCTCAGCGCGACCACGGAATCGACGTATCGACTACATCCGGCGTTGCCTCTGGCATTGGCGGCGCAATGGCGAGCCGAACTACCGCAGAGCTACCACTCCGACCAGAAAGCAACCCAATCGGCGCTGCTCGCGGTATTCGTCGACCGCGCGACAGGCCTCCATCAGCAACTCATTGGAGGCGACGCCGTCGCTGCCCTCCGGGTCGTCGATCGACACGCCCGAATGTTCAGTAGCCTGCTCGGCTATGCGATCGACCAACAGTTCTGGGCGCAGGCACACGAATTGGTGCGGCCGCTATCGGCCTATTGGGCTAGCCGTGGGCTCGTCCAAGAGGCGGGTGCCTGGGTCGGTCGCGTTCGGCATCTGTCGATCGAGGGCACCGAATCGCCGACCGCGGAGGCCCTTTCGCTGTGGCTGTACATCGTCAGTGCCCACGCCAATCGCCTGATCGAGGCAGGTCACCACCAGGAGGCCGAAGTCCTCTATGCCGAAATGCGGCAGACGTTGGACTCGCGGCCGACACCGGAACACTCCGCGTATCTCATCACTATCGACTACCAGCTGGGACGATTGGCGCAGGACCGCGGAGACTACGACGATGCTGTCGTCCGGTTCGAACGGACAATCATCGCGGCGGAGGCGAACGGCAATCAGCACCAACTCGCAATCAGTTCCCACCAGCTGGGCAATATCGCGCTGATGCGCCGTGACCTCGCCGGTGCGCACAAGCGCTACAGTCGCGCGCTGTCCCTCTTCGACAAGCTCGGTGACCAGGCTTCGGTTGTCGGCACGCTCTACCAACTCGCCGCCGTATCGCTGGAAGCCGGCGCACTCGACCAGGCGGAGTCGCAATACAATACGGCGCTGAGTTTCGTGGCGGCCCAAGATGATCAGCCGCGATTGGCTGCCATCTACCACCAGTTGGCCTTGGTTGCCGACCATCGTGGCCAACTCGCGCTGGCCGAGGAGCGGTGCAGAGCGTCTCTGGTCATCAAGGAGCGTCTGCATGATGAGCCCGGCTGCATGGTCACTTACCAGATGCTCGGCGTCATCACCTATCGCAACGGTGACTTGGCCGCAGCCGAGCGGTGGTCATCGCGGTCGCTCGAGCTGGCCGAACTCACCGGCAATGCGCGAATGGCGGCAGATTGTCATCACCATCTGGCGATAATCGCGTTCGGCCGTCAGGATTTCGATGCCGCGGCGGAATTGCTCCAGAAGTCCTTGCGGCAGGAGCAGGCATGGGGAGACCGAGCGCGCCTGGCTGAAACCTACAGCTTGCTCGCCTT
Organism: Nocardia sp. NPDC058519; assembly: GCF_042719755.1. Taxonomy (NCBI): domain Bacteria; kingdom Bacillati; phylum Actinomycetota; class Actinomycetes; order Mycobacteriales; family Nocardiaceae; genus Nocardia; species Nocardia sp. NPDC058519. Next base: position 9,359 of record NZ_JBHXNK010000055.1, read on the forward strand.
TTGCTCGGATAGCACCGCCGCGCTGGAGTGGGCGATTCGCGGGGAGGTCCTACTCTCGGAGCTTCCCCCGACGCCGAATTCCGAGGTGCAGCTGCGTGCTGTTCATCAGCGACTCGCCCAATTGTCGGCGGTGCACGGAAGGGTGAATGTCGGACGCGTGTGGCTCCGTGTCACCGGAGCAGGTGTGCCGCGGCGCATCGGAATCGGCCGTTGATGCCGGACGACCTCGAGAAGGTGGAAATGAACGACTTTGTCACACAGTCAGCGACGGAGCGGACCGCGCGTGCCGTGGCGACGAGGCTGTCGACCGATCACGGTCCGGAACTGCTTGTCGATGTCGAGAAGGCATTGCGCGCGGGCGACAATTCCGCCGCGCCCGACCAATTCCTGGATCCGATCTCGCTCGGTTCCCTCATCGTCAGTGTGGCCAGTCTCGGCTGGGCCGTATACGCCGACCTGCGCCGCCACACTCCGGAGCCACCGCGCCAAGAGCTCGTCCAACGAATTCGCCTCGAACTCGTAGACCCTGGTGAATCATTGTCGACAGACGAAGGCCAGGTCATCGACGCCGTGGTCGAGAATATCCTCGATGAAGGGTCAGCGGATTGACGGGTGTAGACGATGCGGCCTTGAATATTGCCGCGGCATCGACCGCCACCGAGTCGCTCGGACCGGGTTTTCGGGCGGTGATCTGGGTGCAGGGATGTCCGCTGAACTGTCGTGGTTGTGTTGCGCCGGAATGGATTCCGATCCAGCCGCAGCGGCTGGTGTCACCGGCTGACTTGGCCACCGAGCTGTTGGCGGGCCCTGCGGTCGACGGTCTGACGCTCAGCGGCGGTGAACCGATGTTGCAGGCTCGGGCGCTGGCCGAACTCGTGCGTCGGGTTCGACTCGAGACAGCGGTCACGGTCATCTGCTTCACGGGCTTCACGCTCGCCCGATTGCGGTCGGCTCCACCCGGGCCCGGTGTGGACGAGTTGCTTTCCGAGATCGATGTTTTGGTCGACGGACCATATGTCGCGGCGCGTGATGACGGCCGTGGCTTGCGTGGTAGCACGAACCAGGTCGTGCATCATCTGACCGACGAGCTTCGGGACTGCGGCTACGACTTCGAGCATCGAGTCCGGTCGGCCGAATTGCACGTCGACGAGCGTTCGGTGACGTTGGTCGGAATTCCGCCGCACGGGCTCTTGGCGACACTCGATTCGGTGCTCGGTGACCGTCCTGAGTCTTTCGACGACCGGGATCCGGAACAGCTCGATCGCTGAACTCGGATGAGTTGACTTGCCCGACTTAATGTTTCGGACAAGTGACCGACTGCGCTCATCGGGACAACGCGGCGGTGATCCGTATACTTGCCTACGCAGTTGGCGTTCAGCAACGGACGTCGATGATCGCGCGGGTGGGCAGACGATCGTGAATGGGCGGCGCCGTGAGTGGTAGAAAACAGATATATGTCGATGAAGCGGCATGGAATCGTTTGCAGGCCGACGCGAGCAAGCTCGCTCAGGTCAACCGCGATCTACCCGGACTGCTGCGGCAGGTTCGTGATCAAACCGAACAGAGTATCGCCAATTCGGTGGCCGCGATGAACGCCAGGCACGCCGGATTCGAAGCGGCGCTGGCGAATCTGAGCGAGGGCGCCAGACAAGCTGAGGCGCGCGCCGAGCAACGCCTGCACGCGACCTCGCAGCAGATCATGGGTGAGTTGCAGGCCCAGCAGACTCGCCTGCGCTCGGAAAGCGCCAAAGCCCTCCAGGCTCAGCGCGAACAGATCGAGCGCGCGTTGGATGCTGAGCGCGCCGAGCGCAGGTCCCAGTACGCGGACCTCGACCGTCGGGTCGGTCAGTTGCAGGACGACCACGGACGAGCGGCCGAATTGCTGAAGTCGCACCTCTCGGATGCCGCGGTGCTGAGGACCGAAGTGCTGAAGTTCCCGCACGAGCGGTATTGCCCGGGCAAGTTGGCGGCGCTGGACAGCGAGACCACCGCGCTCCGGACCGATATCGCCGAGGGTGCCCCCGCCGCGTTCCTGCTCGACTCCGCGCGTCGGGCCAGCCGTGAGATGAGCGCGCTGCGTACGCAATTGGTCGCACTCGACGCGCAGTGGCAAGCCTGCCGCTACGTCGCCGAACGCGGTCTGGTGCAGCTGCGAGCGGTGATCGGCGCGAACAAGACCATCGATGTGGGGGAGTCGTTCCGGGCCGAGGCGCCGGTCGAGGCCCCCGATGTGGATTTCTGGTCCGAAGGCGCGCTCGCCCAGCTCACTGCCGAGGTCGACGCGTTGCTCGTCCGCGTGCGCGACGATGACAACCCGCTCGGCACCGAGGAGCTGGAATCGCTCGTGGCGCAGCGGATTCCCGAGCTGGACGGGCAGTTGGACGCCACCGTCGCACGGGCCGTGACCGCCTTGCGTGCGTCCCAGCTGCGGGCGAATCTGGCCGGTCTGATCTCCCAGGCACTCGAAGACCAATTCCAGTACCAGGTCATCGACGACGCGAGCGTGGGCTACGTCGCGGGCGACCAACGTGCCGCGTTCATGGCCAAGACGGTCAACAGGGTCGGCTCCAGCGAGATCGTCATCGAGATCACCCCGGGTCCGCAACCCGAATCAGCGCCGACGGTGGAGTTGCACACCTTCGACGGTGACCTCGCGGTGGAAGAACATCGAGCCAGAATCGAATCGATCCACCACAGTGTGAACGACCTGACGGGCATCGACTTGCGGTCGGAAACCACAGCGGCCGAACCGGATCCGGGTAGGCGCGATGTCGCGGATCTGGTGAAGCGGCGGCGTGCCGAAGCCAGACCGGCCTGAGCTGTCGGCGGGTGTCTACGAGCAAACGAGCTTTCACGGTCGGCGGGAACGGGCCGGATCTTCCGACGCCCATGGCGGTATCCGAACGCCTGACCGGTGCGCAACGTCCACTCGAGGGCGAGCCGTTCTGGATCGTCCACGGGCCCGGGATCGACGATTTCGTCGTCGGGGCCGACCTGTGTCCGCGTCCGGTCGAGGAAATGCTGTGGGAGATCCTGTCGGCCGCGGGGTTCGAGCAGATCGTTTTCAGCACCTTTCGCAGAACCGTCTACTTTCGGGACGCGGTGTCGCGGGCACTCACCCGTGAGGAGCCGGTCGAGACCGCGGCGCCGCGGGCAACCAGCGGTTTCGCAGGTCCGCTCGGCACCATGATGCTGTTGGAGCGGCCGACGTCGACCCCACGGCGAGCACCTGGGTCCGACCGCCCACAGCCGACCGCCGACGACCCGCACCAACTGATGACGTTGGACGGGCTGATGCGCAACGCGTCGACCCGGACCGCGGTGGTGATCCCCGGTGCGGAGACGTGGTTGCCGGGAATCGCACCGAATACGCGCCGATCCGCACCGGAGATGTTGCGTCGCTGGAGCAGCGCGAGTCACCCCGCGCCCGGCAACGTGTGCGTCCTGTTGTTCGCCCAGAGCGACTTCACCGCGATCACCGACATGATGCGCGAGACGGGGTATCTCCAGCAATTGGTGTACCGGTTCGAGGAGATACACGCGCACCGTTCGGCCTCGGTGATCAGCACCGTGGGATTCGCCGACGAGCGCGAACTGGGCCGCCTCGTCCAGTACGTGCGGCTGACGGCGGGCTTGCAGATCGCGGACTGGACGGAGCTGGGTCAGATCCTGCGGGTGATGGCCGCTCAACGTCACTCTGTTCGGACCTGGCGGCAGAAGTTGATCCGATTGGCGCAGGAGGGTATCGAATTGACCAGCGAGGCACTCGATGTGGATGCGAGCCGAGTTCCGGCCGCCCGCGATATCTGGCAAACCCTCGATGCCATGGTGGGAATGCGCTCGGTCAAAGAATATCTGGAGGGACATCGCGACGCGCTCGGCAACGCGGCCGTCCTGCGAGCCGCCGGTCGCGGTAACGATGAGGAACCCATGGTGTTGCACCTGGTCTTCAGCGGGGGACCGGGAACCGGCAAGACCGTCGTCGCACGCCTGATCGGTGAGCTGTATCGAGACATGGGTTTGCTCAGTCGCGGCCATATCGTGGAAGTCGCTGTCGAGGAATTGGTCTCGCCCTATATCAACGACTCGGCCGAGCGCACGGGTGCGGCGGTCCGTCGAGCACTCGGCGGAGTGCTGTTCATCGACGAGGCATATCAACTGCGCGGCGATCACGGCACCCAAGCGATCGACCGCCTGGTGGCCGAGTTGGAGAACCATCGCGACGACCTGGCCGTGATCATCGCGGGATACCCGGACCGCATGACCGAGCTTCTCGCGACGAATCCGGGCCTGTCCAGCCGATTCCCGGACGACAACCGCATCGCTTTCCCCGACTTCGCGCCCGATGAATTGCACACGATTCTGGTGCAGCGGTTGGAGACCGGGATCGGCCTGACCTGCACACCGGAATTGGTCGACGCCCTGGAGACGCTGACCTTCAACCTCCATCGCACGCGGAGGGAGTCTTTCGGCAACGCGCGCGATATGCGGGAACTCGCGGCGTCGATCCGGCGGAACTGGGCTAAACGGACCAATCCGATCGATCCGGAGAACATCCCTCCTGCCACGGTCGACGACATCCCGGCAGGCAAGCGCCGGTACCTGGCCGAGGCCGCTCCGATCGAACAGGTGCTCGCCGAATTGGCGCCGATGATCGGGTTGGCGAGCGTCAAAACCGCTATCCGGGAACTGGCTTCGGTTCTCCAGCTGCGCCGGGACCAACCGCATCGCACCTCGCCCGTCGCCGCACCGCACATGCTGTTCCTCGGGTCACCGGGCACCGGCAAGACGACCGTGGCCAGTTTGGTCGGACGGGCTCTCGTCGCGCTCGGGTTGCTGGTCAAGGGTGATGTGGTCGCGGTGACCGCGACCGACCTGATCGCCGGATACGTCGGGCAGACCGGGACGAAGACCCGCGAAGTCATCGAGTCGGCGTTGGACGGGGTGCTGTTCATCGACGAGGCGTACGCCCTCGTCGGGCATGGTTCGAACGATTTCGGCCGAGATTCGGTGGCCGAGTTGATCAAATGGATGGAGGCCTATCGCGGCAGGCTCGTCGTGATCGCCGCGGGCTATCAAGGCCCGATGGAGGAGTTCCTCCGGACGAATCCCGGATTGAGCTCACGGTTCAGCGAGCGGCTCGAGTTCGCCGACTACTCGCGTTCGGAGCTGGAACAGATCTTCGAAGCCATGGCGCGCGACGAGGGCTACGACATCGCCGACGGGGTGCTGGCGCGGGCGGGTGATCGGCTCGAGAATCGTCGCATCGCCGAAGGGGTGCACTTCGGGAACGGCCGAACGGTGCGGAATCTGTTCGACAAGGTGGAACGCCGCGTCGCGAGCCGGGTCGCGGCGTTGCCCGCCGAGCAGCGAGCCGCGAACAGCACCCTGATCCTGCCCGTCGACGTCGTGGAGCTGCAGCGGTGACGAATACGGTGAAGTCCATCGCGGTGCGTTGCCCGGTGTGCCGGGGCTCGGGCGCGGACGTGCCGACCTGTCAGGGTTGTGGCTGGCGGATGTCGGCGGGTCCGTGGTTGGGCGGTATCACCGAGGATCGGCGGCGCCGGTTCGACGAGGACCTGGCGACGGCGGCTCGACGTTTCGATCTGGCCGCCGCCGCGCGCGGAGCCGGCTTCCCGGTCGCGGGAGACGATGCGCTGCTTGCCGAGCTGGTCGGGTTCGTTCGTGGGGGTGCGCCGACGATCGATGAGATGCACGCCGCGCGAACACGTTCGGGGCCGGTCGCGACCAAGCCGGTGTGGGATGTCCTCGGGCCCGCGCTCGGCTGGTTGGCCGAGGCGCCGAGCGGTGCGCGCACTCTCACGGTGGTCGACGTGTCGGCCACCGGTCTTCACGTCGTCGCGGTGCGGACCGACGGCGTCGGCGCGCTTGCCTTCGCGGGGCGATCCCGTCAGATCCCTTGGACCGCATTGTTTCCGATGTTGCCGTCATCGGCAGGGGAGGCCCTGTTCCTGTTGGCCGGTGGTATCGGTGTGGGGCAGGTCGCGGTGGAGCTCGATCTCGATGCGGCACGTCAACTGCTACCGCTTGCGGGCGACGGTTCGCGAATTGTGGTGCTGCAACGCCTGTTCGGGTGGCCGGGTGTGGACGCGGTGGTCGCCCTCCTGCCGACCGCCCACCGCGTTGATGGCGAACCGATCGGCGACGAATTCCTCCGCCGAGGCTCGGCGTACCTGCCCTTGCCTGCCGCCTATCGACTGTTCCTCGTGGATGTCGATGACGCGGGCGAGACGGGTTTCGTCCTGCTCCGACTGTTCTCCGAGGGTGCTGTCGCTGTCGAAACCCGGCCGGTCACTCAGTCACTCACGCTGCCGGTCGGCGCCAGCGAGATCGTCGTCGCCGTCGTTGCCGATGAATTCGACCTGCCGCTCGAGCAGCGCACGCTGCTCAGCATCAGCCGCTGTGGGGGCCCCGGGCGCCACGAGTTGACCGCCGAGTTCGTTCTGGAGAGCCCCGGCGTCGTCACGGTGAACATGGCTTCGGCTGTGCATCGGGAGGAGGTGGCGGCGAGCGAGTGGCCGACCTTGCTCGCGACGATCCCGGCGAGATACGAACCATCGAAGGCATCGGCCGATGTCGTGTTCGCGGTCGAACTGGCAGGCAGCGAATCGACGGTCGATCGCCGGTGCGCGCTGATCACGGAGGTAATCGCCGAAACCATGGCGCGGCACCCGAATCCGTCGGGGGTCAGGGTCGCGGTACTCGGTTATCGCGAGCACCTGAGCAGGCGGCGCGAGCAGGTCATCCATCGGCGAGGGTTCACCGCGCTGCACGACGCGGGGGATATAGCCGAGGGACTGCCGATGTCGAAGATCATCGAGCCGGATGTCGCGCCCTTGGAGGATGCGCTGGCATCGGCGACCAAACTTCCGTGGGCGCCGAACGGTAGTCGATCGCTGCTGGTCATCGGGAGTCGAGCACCCTACGTCGACCCGCTCGGCAGCTGTCCGAACGACTTCGACTGGGAACAGAGTCTCAGGCGGTTGCGCAGCGCCGACGTGCGAGTGCACGCGGTATGGGACCCACCCGCGTCGCTGGCCCCGAACAGCCGGTTCGGAGTCAAGGTCGAGCGGTTGTGGAAACAGCTCGGCCGACCACGAGGCCCCCGCCGGCTCGACGCGGTGACGGCGCGCGACATCGTCGGTGACTTCTTTCCCCGAGTCGCTGAACGTGTTGTCCCACTGAACTTTCCGATCAAGGCTACGCAGAAGATGCAGGAGATCGACCGATGACAGGTCCCGACCCGTACACGCCGCCGCCGCCCTCGCAGATCCGGCTCGGCCTCTGGGGTCCGCCCGGTAGCGGCAAGACGACCTATCTGGCCGCGCTGAATCTGGCCGCGTTGCGCAGCAAACTCCCCGGGAACTGGACGATGAACGGTGCCGACCCGACGGCAAGTGAGTTCATCACCGAGTCGACGAAGCAACTGGTCGAGCTGAAGACCTTCCCGGCGGCGACCGAACGGCACCGCAGCATGATGTTCAAGTTCACCGGTGAGCGCGCGGTCGCCGCGCCGCCTGCGCCGAAACCGACGTGGCGGTTCCGGGGCGTTCCGGCACCGGTGCAGGTGCCGTCGGTGGAGCGCGATCAGTTCTATCTCGATGTGCTCGACGTACCCGGCGTCGACTTCGAACACGAATCGCGCACCGACCGGCTCGATGACGACCTACTCGATCTCGAGTACTCCGACGACGGTCCGATCGATGCGATCGACTCCGCCGATGAATACGACGCGCCGGGTGGCAACCGCGAGAAGTTGCTCGATCACCTGCAGCAATGCCAGGGCATCGTCTACCTCTTCGACCCCGACCGTGATGCGCGACAGGGCGATTCGTTCTCGTATTTCCACCCGGTACTGGAACAGCTGGCGGCGAGGGTGATGGAGAGCTCCTACACGGGATCGCGCCTGCCGCATCGGGTCGCGGTCTGCATCACCAAGTTCGACGACCCGACCGTGTACAAAGCGGCCTATGTCGGTGGCTTCTCCAGCCGCGACGCCAACCCGCCGTTCGCGCCCGTCGTTCGCAACGGTCAGGCACGGGAGTTCTTCCATCGGCTGTGCCGCAGCAACCACAGCAATGCCGACCTCGTCTACGAGGGGCTGACCAAGTACTTCGACGACAAGAACATCGAGTTCTTCGTGACGTCGGCTGTCGGATTTCACGCGCCCGACGGTTTGTTCCGATCGCAGGACCCCTTCAACGTGAAGCGTGATCCGGTCGACGGGCGCGCCCGGATCCGGGGCAAGGTTCATCCGATCAACGTTCTGGAACCGCTGATCTGGTTGCACGAGAGTCTGCGGGATCCGCGATGACGACCAGCCTGTCGGCAGGCTGGGCGGTGGTGAGCAAACAGCCGGGCACGCACAGCGATTACGCGATCCTTGCCTCGAGTCGCGGCCCGTGCCCGCCCGCCCATGTGAAGCAACACGTGCTGGCCCGCAGTCCGGGTAACTCCCCGTTGGCCAGTGAGAGTGGGCCGGCGGGACTGCCCTGGGTGTGGTTCATGCCGGTGAAAGGTGACGACGGTGATCGGTACCTCGGGACCGTGATCCGCAAGTGGACCGATAACGTGGACGCCACCAACCGGCCCATCGCGACCAACCTTTTCGTATACGTGCCGGTCGAGCCGTTGCTCGCCAGCGGCTGCGGGTTGGCTGACCTGTACACCGCGGTTCGCGATGCGTCGTTGGCGCCCGATGGAGCGGACCCGTGCGCGAGCGCGCGACTCGACCTGCGACTGCAGGCGTCGCGCGGCCGAGACGCGAATCCCGATCTCGACGCGGCGGCACTGCTCGCCGCAGCCGCGGTACTCGACGGTCCGGTGAAGCTACGAGGTGGTCCGTCAGACCTGCTCGCCAGGTTGACGGTGTTGGACTCGATCGCGCAGCTCCTGCCCGCGGGCGCCCGGGTTTGGCTGTCGGCCGCGGCCTGGTCGGACGCCACCGCCGACCCCGCTCCGCGACTGGCATTCGCGCGCGGTGGCAGGTCCGGCGACGCGGTGATCGACCTGCGCACCGGTGCGATCGAGGGACGCGCGTTGAGCCCGACCGCCGCGGAATACCGCCGGACACTGGTCCACCTGCGGGACGTGCGTGGTGGTGCCGAGGCGGTGGCACAGCATCTGAGCAGGCAGACGGCGACAAGGGAACGATCCGCGAACGCCGCGCTGGTCGCGCTGAACGATATGGACCTCAAGCGCATCGTGCTCGACGGTGCGCGAGCGGGCTCCGCGCGCGTAGCCGACATTCGCAGGTTCGGGCTCGTCGGCTTGCACGAATACAACCACGACGAACTCTCGGTAGTGATCGGCGCGTACGGGCGGATCGCGACACTCGCCGACCTGGTTCTCGATACGCCGATATTGAGCAGTCTGTGGCGCTACGCCGACACCGAGATCGTCGCGGCGATGGCGCGCGGGCTGTGCGCGGCCCCGACGGCGGAATCGGTCCGGCGGTTGGCCGCGTTGGCGGTGGAATGTGCTTGCCATCGTCTCCTCGTCGATGCCTTGTCGGATGCGCAGAAGTCTGATCCGGGTGCGCTGACCAGCTCCGAGGTCGTCGACGAGATCATTGAGTTGGCAGGCGATCCGGTTATGCAGGGTGCGCTGGCACCGTTCATCGTCGATGCGGCGTCGGTGGCGGTCGAGGTCGCTCGACAGGTCTACATCGTCGGCACGCCGCATTTGGTGGGCCTGGCAGGGCAGTTGGACTCGGCCACCTCTGCGGATTCGGTCTGGCTTCAGGTCAGTAACCCGTTGCGGCGGACCCTGTTCGACGGGGTCCTCGCGCCGACCGACCTCGACATGTTGTGGAACTTCGGGCCCGAACTCGTCGGTGAGGCTCTCGACATCGTGGGGCGAAAGCATCCTGCGCAGTTGCCCAGAGCGCTCGACTCGGCCCTGCCGATCTTGATGCGAGCCGCAGGCCGGGCGCTGCCGGCGAAACTGCTTGTCTCGCTGGGTGATCTGGAGACTTCCGAGCCGAGGCTACAGGCGGCGGTGGACCTCGTCCTCTATCGGCAAGGACAGGCACCGCGACGTTCGCTCTCCGTCGGCAGCGACTATCGGCGCGAGTTGATCGCGGTCGCAGAGCAGGCCGCGCTGGCCGAGTCTGCGCGCGAGCATTTCATCCACTGGGTGGTCGAGCGGCTCGACGTGGGATGGACCGGAGCGGGTGCTTCGCCGGTACTCGACACACTGTGGCGCCTGACCCATCCCCAGGGCGTCTATCCGGCGGGTGCTGATCGAGTCGCGCGCGCCATCGCCGTCGATATCGGCAAAGTCGGCTTCCATGTGCTCGCCGAACCCGCGATCGACCAGTGGCTGGAATTACTCGAAAGGGACGAACGGATCGGTGGTCAAGTAATGCTGCAGAGGATACGGTCGCTGTCCACACCGCAATCGGTGTTCGAACTGGCAGTCCTTCTCGTGAAGGCCAGGCTCCAGCGGATTCACGACAAGGATCTGGTTCTTGCGTTGCAGACCGCAGGCTGGTTCCAGCGGCAACCCGCGGTGATACTCGATCTGGCGACCCGGGTGACCGCTGAACACGTTCGCAATCGAGTGGAGGAACCGGACTCGTTCGGGGAAACGCTCATCGAGGTTTGGCTCGGTCCGGCCGGCAGACCGGGGAACCGGGAAGGCCTGGCGGAGATGGCGGAGATGGCACAGGCTCAACTCGAGCTCTCGAAGCGGGTCGCGAAGATGTTGGAACCGCACACGAGCGGCCCGGGCTGGGCGGCGCGAACTGTCGGTAAGGTTGTCAAGCTTCGGAGCAAGGACGAGCATGGGTGACCGTGTCGCACCCATCGGAGTCGACATCGGCACGGTGCGCACGAAAATCGCGCTCGGCCCGACGGTAGCACCGTGGGGCGGCCCGACGCCGTCCGCATTGTGGCGTGAGGACCACGTCGACGCTCACACGCTGCGCACCGTCATCACCACGGCCCGATCAGCGACAGCGCATCAGCCCGCGCGATCCGAGCTCGTGGTCGCAGTACCGGACCAGTGGATGGTCCGCGGCGACGACGAGCCGCTCGTCGCCGTCGCCGCCACACCGCAGGCCGAGCGGCTGATCGCGGCACTGGAAGCCGAATTCGGTGCCGTGCGAACGGTTTCGCGGTCGGCCTGCCTTGCCGCCTCTGTAGAGGACTACTCCGACGGTGTCGGGCTGGTCTGCGATGTCGGGGCGCGAACCGTCGACGCGGCCGCCTTCGTTCGGGACGGCGGCACAGTGCGCGTGTTCGAGGTCGAGTCAGCGGTGATCGGCGATGTCGAACCCACCGCCTTGATGCTCGACTTGCCGAGTAGCCGGCAAGTCGCCGCACTCCACGAGGAGCGGGCCGAAAGGCGCTGGCGCGCAACGCGAGTGCTCGACCGGGCGGCGCAGTTCCCGGCCTATCGAAACACCCCAGTCTACCTGCCGGGTGCGCACGGCGGCTCGATCGATGCGGCAAGGGTCACCGCCGCATTGCGGCCCGTCGCGGAGGTGGCCGCCGAGGTGGTCACTCGACTGCTCGACCGGATCTCGGTACCGAGCCCGGCCGAACTGATCGTGACCGGTGGAAATGCCCTCGGCCCAGTCGTTGTCGCGCTGCGCTCGGT
>NZ_JBHXNK010000056.1:0-16399 GCF_042719755.1 Nocardia sp. NPDC058519
CCGAGCGAACACCGCAGATCGTGCAGGGTCAGTCCCGGCGCGTCCCGTGGCGCCGGGGCGTCGGCGGAAGCGGCGATACTCGGCCCCTGCGCGCGGACGGTCGGCGAGGTTCCCGGCACCGTCGCCACCCGCAGACCTTCGGACGCGAGCATCTCGCCGGGCAGCCCGTAGAACTGTGTCCCGCTCCACTGTCCGGCGACCCGGCCGTCGGCGACGAGAACGACCCGGTCCGCGATATCCCGCAGGTAGTCGAGCCGATGTTCGGCGATGACGATCGTAGTACCGGTGGCGCGCAGGCGCCGCACGGTTGCGGTGAACCGCTCGATGGCCTCGGTCGACAGGTTCGACGTCGGTTCGTCGAGCAGGACGAACCGCGGTTGGTGGCTGATGGCCGCGCCGGACGCGACCTGTTGTTGCTGTCCGCCCGACAGCTGGTTCAGTCGTCGCCCGAGCACTGGCGTGAGCTCGTGTTCGTCGATGACCGTGGCGACTCGTTCGCGGATCTGCGCCGGGGCAGTCCCGAAGTTCTCCAGCGCGAAGGCGAGTTCGGTTTCGGCGGTGTCGGTGAAGAACTGGCGGCGTGGATGCTGCAGCACCGTGCCGGTGAAACGGCCGATCCGGTCCAGCGCGAGTTCTGCCAATACCTGACCGTCGACCTGAACACTGCCTTCCAGGGTTCCCTGGTGGAAATGCGGGACCAGGCCGTTCATCAGGCGCAGCGCGGTACTTTTGCCCGACCCGCTCGCTCCGCACAGCACGACCGTCTCGCCCGGCGCGATACGCAGATCGAATCCGTCCAGCGTCGGCGCATCACTTCCGGCATAGGTCCACCGCACGTTGTCGATGTCGATCACCGATGTCCTCCCCACAGCAGTGTGGCCGCGATCAGCGCGGCAGCCGTTATCGCCGCCATCGCGTCGGCGGTGGTGAAACGCGGCGGGTGCATGCTCGTCGGTGGGGTTCGCGAACCGAGCCCCCGCAGGAGCGCGGCGGCCGTGAGGTCGTCGGCCACGCGCAGACTTGACGCGATCAGCGGCACGGTGAAGTACTCGATGCTCAGGATCGGATGCCGGATCAGATCGCTCGCATCGCCCAGTCCGCGTAAACGCATGGCGTCACGCACCGCGCGGGCCTCGGCGACGATCGTCGGCACGAAGCGGAGCATCACCGCCGCGCTGACGGTGATCGCCCGCGGTACCCGCGCGGCACGCAGCGCGGCGGTGAACTCGGAGGGGCCCGTGGTGCGGATCAGGTGCGCGGCGACGGCGCCGACCGCGAGCATCCGCAACAGGTAGACCGCGAGGGTGCCCAGGATTCCGACGGCGGGGTGGCGCACGATCGCAGGCAACACATACGCCAACGCGGCGAGCGCGCCCGCCGCGACAGGCACAGCGATCACGCGCCGCCAGGCGGCCTCGCTCACCGCAAGCAGGACACCGATGCAGAGGAAGGCGAGCAGGAAACGCGCGCCGCCCGGCGCCATCACAACCACGCCGGCGGCCAGCACGAGCAGTAGCTTGGTGCGCGGATCCATGTGCGCTCGGTGACGGTCGCGCCGAAGCAGTCCGTCATCCTGGATTGTCGCGGTCATCGGGTCACCGACCGCGGGCGTGGACGCTCATGCCAATCCGGCCTTCTCGAAGTGCTTGCGCAGCAACCGCACTCCGAGTAGACCCCCGAGCAGGCCGAAGATCACGGTGGACACGGTGAAGCCGATCAGCACGGCAGGCGAGAGCAAGCGGTCCATCTGCTCGAGGTAGTCCGCGCCCATCTGCTGCATGGACTCGCTCGAGAAGTACCCTTCGCGGTCGTAGAAGATCGGCAGCATCGGACCGACGTACCACATCGAGTAGACGGCGTAGGCGACAACGCCGGCCCTCCGGGACCGGTAGCGGCCGAACCACAGGACGATCTCGGCTACCAGCGCGCACAGCACCGTGATCACGAATCCGATGGCCGGGTGCCCGGTGAGGGTCAGCAGCCCAGCGGTGACGATCGCGAACACGGTGACCATGCCCGCGTGCTGCACCCGCGTGAGGAACAGCATGAAGGGAACCCCGGCGGCGACGATGCTCGCGGCGAGGGCGATCAGCATGACCGCCGGATTGAGGAAACCGAGCATGTTGATCGCGAAGACGGTGACGATGTAGAGCGCGCCGAAGATTCCGATGTTGATCAGGTCGCGTGGGCTCATCCGCAACTCGATGCCGGGGCGCTGGTCGGTGTGCTGGGTACTCATGATTGTCCTGTCAGTGCGGAAGATCTGTCGGTGCGCAATTGCCAGCCCTTGGCGCGCAGTCGTTCGTTCCAGAATCGTGCGTAGACCCCCCCCTGCGAGAGCAGGCTCTGGTGCGTTCCGCGCTCGACGATGCGGCCCTGGTCCAGCACCAGGATCTGGTCGGCGGCCAGCACGGTCGAGAGCCGGTGCGCGACCACCACTACCGTCCGGTCGGCGGCCAGTTCGGCGATCGCATCGGCGACCGCGGCCTCGTTGACGGCGTCGAGCGCGGCGGTCGCCTCGTCGAGCAGCACGATCGGGGCGTCCTTGAGCAGCGCACGCGCGATGGAGACCCGCTGCTTCTCGCCGCCGGACAGTGTCGAACCGGCCTCGCCGACGCGGGTGTGCCAGCCATCGGGCATGCGCTCGATCACCTCGTCGAGCCGGGCGATCCTGGCTACTCGGGCCAGTTCGTCGTCGGTGGCGTCAGGGTCGGCCATCCGGAGGTTGTCGGCGATGGTGCCTTCGAACAGGTACACATCCTGGAAGACCTGCGCGGTCAGCTCGCTGACTCGACCGCTGCCGAGTTCTCGGACATCGACCCCGCCTATGCGCACCGACCCCTCCTCGACATCGAAGAAGCGGGCGATGAGCCGCAGCAGCGTGCTCTTTCCCGCGCCGGACGGGCCGACGACCGCGGTGAGCGAGCCCTGCTTCAGCCGCGCATCGACCTCGGCGATCACCGTGTCACCGCCGCGGTAGGCGAAGCCGACTCCGCGCAGCTCCACCTCGGCGCCGGACGGTTCGGCGGGCGTCGCTGGTTCGGGCAGCGGCGCCACCGCCAGCAGTTCGCGCACGCGCCGGATCGCGTCCGCGTTGACCTGTACATGGCCGGCGAGTTCGCCGAGCTGGGAGATCGGATCGAGCATCCGCAGGGTGATGATCAGCAGGCCGATCATCGCGGGTACCGACAGGCTGCCGTCGAGCGCGAAGGCCACGCACAACGCGATGACCGCGGTGACGACCAGTTGCACCGAGCCGAAGAAGGCGACCAGCCCCCACGCTCCGCGAATGGTGAGCCGCGACTGCGACAGCTGCTGGCGATTGAGCGATTCCTCGAGCGTTCCCAGTTCGGGCCGGGTCAGCACGCCGTAGGCGCGCAGCGTCGGCTGCTGACGCGCGAACTCGACGATCCGGGAGCCGCTCACGCCGATGTCGTGCTCGTACTGGTCGTCGTTGCGATGCACGATCACCATCAGCAGCCGCAGTGTCAGCGCGCACAGCAGCGCGCCGACGGTGAACGCCGAGCCGATCCGCCAGTCGAGGACATAGCTGCCCGCGATCATGGTGATCGGCGCGACGACCCCCACCACCACATGCCGGAGCAGGTGGGCCGGGACATTGGCGACGTCCATGGTCGACTTGCTGAGCAGCCGCCCCACCGGCCCGGTGCGTTCGCTGTTGAACCAGCCGATGGGCAGGCGCGCCAGATGGTTGCCGATGCGCGTGTGGAAGCTGGTGAGAATCTCGGTGCCGACCACATATCCCAGCGAGGTGCTCCAGGCGAACAGCGCGTGGTGCACGGCCACGACCACCACGATCGCCGCGATCCAGCCGCCGACCGTGGTGGCCTCGACCGGGTCGGCGAGCAGGGCGGCGATCAGCGGCGCCACGAGCAGGAACCCGAGTCCTTGCAGGACGCCCTGGGAGCCCTGTAACCACAGCATCGTGCGCAGGTGCGTGCGGCCTGGCCCGTCCAGCAACTGCGCCAGGTATCGAATCATCGCGATCATCGGGCGACCCTCATCTCTGCCGCGACCGCCGACTGAGCTCGGTGATCGTGTTCCCACAGCCGTGCGTACACCCCGGCTGTGGCCACCAATTCGTCGTGCGTGCCCTGCTCGACAATGCGTCCGCCGTCGAGGACGACGATGTTGTCGGCATCGCGGATGGTGCTGATCCGGTGGGCGATCACCAAGACGGTCCGGCCGGCGGCGACCTCGCTGAGCGCGTCCTGGATGCGTGCCTCGTTCTCCGGGTCCGCGCTGGCGGTGGCCTCGTCGAGCACTAGTACCGAGCGGTCGGCGAGAATGGCCCTGGCGATGCAGATCCGCTGCTGTTCGCCGCCGGAGAGCTCGGCGTCAACGGCGATCTCCGAATCCAGTCCGCGGGGCAGCTGGGTGATCCGTTCGTAGATCTGGGCTTTACGGGCTGCCGCGATGACGGCGGTGTCGTCGGCGTCGGGGCGTCCGAGACGGATGTTGTCGCGAATGCTCATGCGCAGCAGGGCCGAATCCTGCAGTACGAAGGCCACGTGCCGGTACAGCTCGGCCGGGTCGGCCTCGCGCAGGTCTACGCCGTACAGCTCGACCGAGCCCGCGTCGGGGTCGTCGAAGCGCGGCAGCAGCTTGGCCAACGTGGACTTGCCCGAGCCGGACGGGCCGACCAGAGCGGTGATCGTGCCGCGACGCAGTTCGAGATCGATGCCGTCGAGCGCGACGGTATCGCCGTAGGTATAGCGCACCTCGCGCAGCCGGACGACCGGACCGTCGAAGCCGGGGTCGAGCGGGCGCGGTTCATCGGCGATCGGCAGTTCCGGCGTGTCAAGCAGCTCCTGAATGCTGCGGGCTACTTGCAGGGCGGTGACCAGCGGATGCACGGCCATCATGACAGTCATGAGCCCGGCGGTGATCACGGTGCCGAAGACCAGGAAGGCAACGAAGCTCACCACCGTCAGCTGCCCAGCCGCGGTCAGGATGGCGCCCGCGGTCGCGATGACCACCAGCACGCTCGGCGGGGAGATCATGACCTCGGCGATCACACCGGCGACGCTGGTCGATTTCGCCCAGTCGAGGAAGAAATGCGCGAAATTGCGGGACACGTCCTGGAATCGACGGCTGGCGATGCCGGGAGTGCCGAACGCCTTCACCACGCCGATCCCGTTGACGAACTCCACGGCGGCGCCGCTGAGCCGTTCGAGCCACCGCAGGAACTCCGGATACTTGGTGCCTGCTCCCGCCATCGCGCGCTGATAGACGACCAATCCGACGACCAGGGGAACCAGGGCGATCAACGCCATGCGCCAGTCGATGAAGAACAGATAGACGATCGCCACCACCGGCGGCACCGCGGCCGCGGTCAGCTCGACCACCGAGTGCGCGATGAGCTGATGCAGGGCGGCGACATCGTCTTCGACGGTCTTCTTGACCAGGCCGGAGTTGCGATCGGAGAACCAGGTCAGCGGAACCCGATTGAGTTTGCGCAGCAGCTCACGGCGCAGGGCGAACGACACCCGGATGTCGGCCAGATGAGTGAGCACTCCGGCCCCGAATGTGCCGAGCTGCCGGATCTCCAAGGCCACCAACGCCACCACGATGATGGGCCACACGTCGGTGCGCCCGTCCAGCAGGCGGCGACTGATCTCGACGACCGCGATCAGCGGAGCCATTCCCGCCAGCGCGCTGAGCGCGGTGAGAATCGCGCATCCGATCAACGTCGCCTTGCCGGCGGCGAGAACCGAAGGTGCCGCCGCAGCGGAGCGATCTGACATACCCGAATCCTCGATCATCGTGAATCACCAAGTTGAATATGAAAACTATTACCATTAGCAACCATAGCCCGTCGCACGCCTGCGCGGGGGACGTCGCTGTCGACCCAGGGCGGGATCATTCAGCTCCCCGGAACTCGGCACCTGCGACGAGGAGCCCGTCGATGAGGGCAGCGACCGCCGCTGCCGAGTCGTAGTCGACCCGGATCGCGTCCCACTTCGGCATCATCCGCACCACGACGGGGTATTCGGCCAGCTCATCGGACACGTCATCGGTCCATCGCGGCCGTGGATCACCATTCTTCTCGGCCGCGACGCGCTCGGCCTCTGCCCGACGCATCATCAGTTCGCCGACCACGAACCGCCACGCAACGCCGTACATGTAGCCCGCGTACTCGTCGCTCATGCCCGATTCGACCGCGGCGCCGACGAATTCGTCGAGGATCCACATCGCGGCCCGCCCGAACGACTCGCCGGCGACGAGCACGTCGATCACCCACGGCATGTCATGAAGTGTCTCGATCAGGTAGTCGACGATCGCCACGATGCGCTCGCGCGGCGCCTCGGGCAACTCTGGGCGGCGTAATTCCTCGGCGCGCACGCTCAGCACCGCGGTGAACAGCGCGGCTTTCGTCGGAAAGTGATGGTAGATCGCGGCGGTGCTGATGCCGAGTTCGTCAGCGAGCCCGCGCATGCTGAACCCCGCATGCCCGGCGGTGCGGAGAATACGTTCAGCGGTGGCGATCACCACGTCGCGGCTCATCCGGACGGGTCGACCACGGCCGCGGCGCGCAATGGCTGACATGAAGCCCTCTCTGGACACGTGAATTAGGGTGTGCTTACCTTAATTAAAACACGCGTTCTTAAATTAGGAGGCCGGCGTGCCGGACCTGTCCCGATCTCACCGCGGAGCGACACTCGCCGTCGTTTTCCTGCTGATGTTCCTTGTCTCACTCGACCTGTCGATCGTCAACGTCGCCTTGCCGGACATCGACGCGGCTTTCGATTTCGGCCCCGCCGAGCTGAGTTGGGTGCTCAATGCCTTCACGCTCCCCTTCGCCGGGCTCATGCTGCTGGGCGGACGACTCGCCGACATCACCGGTCGGCGCACCTTGCTGCTGAGCGCACTGACGCTGTTCGCGCTGTCGAGCGCGTGGGGCGGCGCCGCACAGCAGGGGTGGGAGCTGCTGGCCGGGCGGGCTGGGCAGGGCGTCGCCGCCGCCGTGCTTGCACCGATGTCGCTGACCCTGGCGACCTCCGAATTCCCCGAAGGCCGAGCACGATCGAAGGCGATGGCGGTCTGGGGCGGCGCCGGGGCGGCCGGCGGCGCTGTCGGCGTGGTACTCAGCGGACTGCTCACCGATCATCTCGGCTGGCGCTGGGTGATGTGGGTCAACGTGGTGTTCATCGTCGCGGCCGTGGTGGCCGTGCTCCGCGGAGTGCGTGACCTGGCACCGACCCGGCCGCACCGGATCGACGCACTCGGTGCCGCATTGGTGACATTCGGCGTCAGCGCGCTGGTATTGGGAGTGATCGCGACCGAGCGGCACGACTGGGGGTCGGCGGCGGTGCTGGGATGGTTCATCGGCGGTGCGGTGGCGTTGGGGTTGTTCGTGGGGGTCGAGGCGCGAGTAGCCGACCCGCTCGTACCTCTGGGCATGCTGCGCAGCCGGTCACTGGTCGGCGCGACAGTCTTCGGCTTCCTGCTCGTCAGCGCACAGATCGCGAGCTTCTTCTTCGTCGCGCAGTTTCTTCAGCGGGTACTCGGCTACAGCGCGACAGCAACCGGCCTGGCGTTTCTCCCGTTTTGCGCGGGCGTGGTCGTCGGCCTGCGGATCGCCATGGCGCTCGTCGGGCGAGTGGGTTCGGCGATGGTTCTGCTGATCGGGGGCCTCGGCGGCGCGATCGGCCTGCTGTGGTTCAGCTGGGCCGACCCTTCGACCACTTTCCTCGGCGGCATTCTCGGTCCCTCGCTCCTGGGCAGCATCGGCATCGGCGCCGCGATGGTCGCCATGGGCACCGCCGCGGTCAGCGGGGTGACAACCGACCGCTCAGGTCTGGCGTCGGGGATTCTCAACTGCGCTCGCCAACTCGGCGGCTGCCTCGGCCTGGCCGCGCTGGTCGCCGTCGCCACCCACACCATCGGTGACCGGACCGATCCCGCTGCCCTCGCGAACGGCTACACCACCGCGCTGCAGTGGGGCGCGGTGGTGCTGTTCGCGGGTACAGTTCTCACCTTTCTCATTCTGCCCCCGCATCGGCCGACTCGGACTACTGCCGAGCTGGAATCACAGGTCGACCGAGCAGGTGCTGAGCCCACTCGATAGCAGTCGTTCCCGACAACCCGCCGCGCGCACCGCGTCGTGTTGCTCAGTGCTCGTCGTAGTGTCCATCATGGTCGGCGTGACGGCAGCCGTCGTGCACGTAGTCGACGTGGTCACCATGCGGAACGGCAACATGCCCACAGTCCTGCCCATGCTTGTGGTCGTGCTCGCTGTGGACGTGGTGGCCTGACGACTCACACTCGTCGAAGTGCCCATCGTGGGCACGGTGCAGGTGTCCGTCGTGCACGAAGTCGACGTGGTCACCATGCGGGACCGCGACATGACCACAGCCCTCACCGTGGACATGGGCGTGGCCGACGTGCTCCTGGTGCGTAGCAGAAGTCATGTTCTCTCCTTCGCATCGCGCACCCGCCACGGCGAGCACGTTACATTTCCAGATGCGAATATATTACCGCATTGAGGTTGCCACATGTTAGCTCGGCACAGTCCCGATTGCCTGTCGACGGTGCCGCCGTGGCGGCCTGGACGGCGATCTCGCGATCTCGCGATCGCCCGATCACGCCTCGAGTGAACACCCGCGACACACCGTGGCAATCCGAACGATATGGTAATGATGTTCATTATCATTATTGTTCGCGTCAGAAGGTCGGTCAGTGTCCTCGCAGTCCGTGATTCATCCGGCACCGTCGCAGCTCGACGACGGGTCGGCTGAGCTCCGACGTCCGCCAATTCGCGCGGCGGCGCTGCCGCTGGTGGCGTTGGTGGTACTGCTGACCTTGTCGGTATTGGTCGCGATCGGTCTCGGCCCGGCCTCGGTCGCGCCGTCCGACACCGCGCGATATCTGTGGGCCGCGATCACCGGCGGGAACATCCCCGTGGAAGAAGCCTCGCGCTACCAGATCATCTGGCAGATCCGAACACCGCGGGTGCTGCTGGCGGCGGTCGTCGGCGCGGGGTTGAGCGCTGTCGGCGTGGCGATTCAGGCGCTCGTTCGCAATCCCCTCGCCGACCCCTACATCCTCGGGGTGTCGTCCGGGGGCGCGGTCGGCGCGGTGGCCGTGTCGTTGTTCGGAGCGCTCGCGGGTCTGGGAATCTACGCGGTCTCGGTCGGCGCGTTCCTCGGGGCCCTGGGCGCCACCGCGCTTGTCTACGCGGTCGCCCACGGCAAGACCGGGGTGACGCCGTTGCGACTGGTATTGACCGGTGTCGCCCTGGCTTTCGGATTTCAAGCCGTCATGAGCGTGATGATCTATCTCGCACCGACCAGCGAGGCGACCAGCACCGTGCTGTTCTGGACCATGGGTTCGTTCGGCGCGGCGACCTGGGGAGCGTTGCCGGTGGCGGCGGTGCTGGTGACCGCCGGAATCATCGTCTCGCGGCGGTACGGACGCGCCCTGGATGTGTTGTCCCTCGGTGACGAAACCGCTGCCAGTCTCGGCGTGCCCGCCGCGCGCGTGCGACGGGCACTGTTCGTGACGACAGCGGTGATGACGGGTGCGATGGTCGCGGTGAGCGGCACCGTCGGTTTCGTCGGACTGGTGATCCCGCACATCACGCGGATGGCCGTCGGAGCGACCCACGCGCGCCTGTTGCTGATCGCGCCGTTCCTCGGCGCGATCCTGATGGTGTGGGTGGATCTGCTGGCCAGGACCATGGTCGCGCCGCGTGAACTGCCACTCGGCGTACTGACAGCCTTGCTCGGCGTACCAGTGTTCATCATGCTGATGCGCCGGCGCGGCTATGTCTTCGGTGGCGTCTGATGGGCGCGCACGACGACAAGGCCGCAAACCTGTCGGTGTCGAATCTGTCGGTCGTGATCGACGGGCGCCGCATCGTCGCCGACCTCGACCTCGACGTGGACGCTGGTGGGATCGTCGGTCTCATCGGACCGAACGGCTCCGGCAAGTCCACGGTTCTGCGCTGCGTGTACCGAGCCCTCGCACCCTCGGCCGGAGTCATCCGTGTAGGCGGCGACGATCTGTCCGACCTCTCGTTGCGCGCCTGCGCGCAACGCGTCTCCGCGCTGACCCAACAAGCCGGAACGGATTTCGACTTCACTGTCGCCGAGCTCGTCGCGCTGGGGCGCGCCCCGCACAAGCGCGGCAACGAACCGCTCACCGCTCGCGAACGGCAGCTGTGCCGGGATGCGATGGCCCGGCTCGACATCGGCCATCTCGCCGACCGGGGCGTGCTCGCCCTCTCCGGCGGTGAGCGCCAACGCGTGCTCATCGCCCGCGCGCTCGTGCAGGAGCCGAGGCTACTGATTCTCGACGAGCCGACCAACCATCTCGATATCCGCCATCAGATCGAACTGCTCGGATTCCTGCGAACCCTCGGGTTGACCGTGCTCATCGTCTTGCACGACCTGAACCTCGCGGCAGCCGTCTGCGACCGGATCGCGGTCCTCACCGAGGGGCGACTTCACAGCGTCGGAAGCCCCGCCGAAGTTCTGACCACCGAACTCATCGCCGCGGTGTTCGGGATCGAGGTATCCGTCATCGACCACCCACTCTCCGGCGCGCCTCAGATCCTCCACATGCTGGCGACCTCGCCCACATCCTCCGTGCACAGCGCGACACCCGCAGGACCGAAAGGAACACCCGCATGAGTTCTCCGATTCACCGGCGAGGCAAGGGATTCACCGCCATCGCGGCGAGCACAGTGCTCGCGCTGACCGGCTGCGGCGCGCACATCGACACCGCCGGATCGGCAACCACCACAACGGTCAACCGATGCGGTGAGCCGGTCGAGTACACCGTGCCTCAGCGGGCCGTCGTGTACGAAGGCGGAAGTGCCGACAAACTGTTCGCACTCGGCCTGGCCGACCGCGTGCACGGGTATGTCTTGCCGCCCGCGAATCCTCCGGTCAGCGAGTCACCGTGGGCAGCGGACTACGAACGGGTCGAATTCCTCAGCGATGACCTGCTCAACCGGGAACTCGTCGTGGACGCGCGCGCCGATTTCGTTGTCGCGGGCTGGAATTCCGGCTTCTCCGACACACGAGGGATCACCCCTGAGATTCTCGATACCCTCGGGATCCAGAGTTTCATGCACGCGGAGTCGTGTTTCAACTATCCGGGCCATCCCGAGCGCCACACTCCATTCGAGGGACTGTTCGTCGACCTGGAACGACTCGGCCAGATCTTCGGCGTCTCCGACAGAGCGTCCACCGTGATCGAGCAGTACCGGCAGCGGGTCGACGCCGTCCGCGCACAGGCTCCGACCGGCACACCGACCAAGGTCTTTCTCTACGATTCGGGAACAGACAAACCGTTCACGGCCGCGCGACAGGTGCCACCGAACGACATCATTCGATTCGCGGGCGGGGTCAATATCTTCGGCGAGGTCGACGCCCGGTGGTCCGGGGTCAGTTGGGAAGCCGTTGTGGCCGCCGCGCCCGAGGTGATCATCATCCTGAGCTACCGGGACGCGCCCGCTCAGTCCAAGATCGACTTCCTGAAGTCACATCCGGCCACCGCCGCGCTTCCGGCCGTGGTGAACAACAAGTTCTTCGTCCTCGATTACAACGAGGCGATCTCGAGCCCGCGCAACATCGACGGCCTCGAGAAGTTCGCGGCGTACCTACGCGAATTCCGTTCGGGTCGATGATCTTTCCGGTAGACGTCCGGCCGATGGGTACGAGCGAATGACGGTTCCACAGTCGTCCACCGGCAACCAGCCGCTGCCCGACCGGCGAATCTTCGGCGCACAGTGGCCGTTGATGCTCGCCGCGGCGATCGGACTGATTCCGTTCACGGTCTATTCGACCTATCTGGTGCCGATCTCGGAGACCGTGGGCGCCAGTGACGCGGCCGTCGGATTCCTGCGCGGCCTCGGCGGAATCACCGCACTGCTGGTCGGTGTCGCCGTGGCACCACTGCTGGCACGGTGGCCGAAACGACGCGTCAGCGCCCTGGCGCTGCTCGTCCTCGCCGCGTCCGCCCTCATCGCCACGACAGGTGCGTTCGCCGCGCTGATCGTGTTCTGCGCCGGGGTCGGACTCGCCACCGCTGTGCTCACCCCGGCGCTGCTCACCCAAGCCACTGAGTTCTACACCGATCCCGCGAACTCCGGCAGGGCGGCCACCTTGGTGACCGCCACCCAGTCACTGGCGGCGGTAGGCGCGGGCCCGGTGATCGGCGTACTCGGGCTTTGGCACGGGTGGCAGGGCACCCTGTGGATCACCGCCGCGCTCGCAGTGTTGCTCGCGGCCGGATTCCTGCGCGCCGCTCCCCCACGACCGTCGCCGCCGACGGAGCCCATCGGGTATCTGCAAGCGTTCAAGCGTTTGCGGGCGAGACCGGATCTGCTGGCATTGATCGCGATCGCAGCCTTGCGGACGACATCGTTCATGGGATACCTGGCCTTCCTCGCCGCCTTCTATCACGACCGATTCGACCTGAGCGCCCGAGATTTCACCCTCGTCTGGACACTGAGCGGCAGCGCTTTCTTCGTCGGCAACTACCTCGCTGGGAAATGGTGCCGCACCGGCGCTGCCCTCGGTCGGCATACGCGCACAGTCCTCACCGCGGGACTGCTCACCGCGCTCGTCGCCGTGCTGGCCGTATTCCATGCCACCACCCTGCCCGGTGCCGCGGTGAGCACAGCGCTGCTCGGTCTTTCGCACGCCGTCGTCGCCGCCCAGGTCACGACGCTGCTCGCCTATCACGGCGCCGACCTCACCGCGGTCGCCTTCGCCATCAACACCGCGGGAATGAGCCTCGGAGTATTCACCGGCGCGGTGCTGGGTGGAGCCGGTCTGGCCATCGGCGGGCACAGCGGCATCGCCATCGCGCTCGCCGTTCCGGTGGCTGTCGCAACGCTGCTCGTCCCACGTGCCACACGGCCGGTCGCTTAGCATTCGCCACCCTGTCATCGGCCGAATCCACGATGACGTAGCCCCTGCGTTGGCACGAAACCGCTCACTGGGAACGCAATTCGATTGACATATGAGAGAGGATGAGCCCGTGACAGCCAAGGTCCGCGGCTCGGCCCCGATCAGCGCCCAGTGGACCGTCGAGCCCGCAGCGCCGCGCTCGCCTGAGGCGGCAGCCGTGCTCCGGCTCTACTTGGCCGAGATGATCAGCCGCCACTACGGTCGTCCTACCGATGACGCGGAGATCGACGGGCATCTGGCCGATGGCTACGGCAGCGACGACCTGACCCTGCCGACCGGTCTGCTACTACTCGCACGCCGACGTGGCGAGGCCATCGGCTGCATCGGTTTGCGCCGCCTCGATGCTTCATGATCAACGAGACGGAGCAGTGCAGTCTCGACAACGGCCCTGGACGCTGACGTGGTGTACCAGGTCGGTGAACCCCCGCTCATGCGCGAATCGCTCCATCGTAGCTACGATTTTCGCGGTCGAGATCGGTTGTGCGCGTCCGCATTCCGTACACCACAAGCTGTGACGATCATCCGGGTCCGAAGCGATACGGAATAGGCGCGCACCTCTCTTTCCCGGCAGGGTCACGACCTTTCCCTCGTCGATCAGTTGACCCAGGATCCGATAGACAGTCGCATACCCGATGCCACGGGTTCCCGATGCGGAACTCGCACGATAGATCTCACCAGCACTGAGGCAACGATCGTCGGCACCGAGTACTGCGAGGAGTACGTCGCGGCATCTGGTGGGACCGTAGGACTTCCGCAACCGGGGAGAAGGGTTGGTCTTCGACATCGAACGCGAGATCCTGTCACTGCAAGATGAAACCAGCTGGCCCGCCGAACGGCGTTGGCATGTGCAGCGCCCGTGCCCGAGTCACCCACTGTAATGATTTTCGTTTTCATTACCGCGACAGTCAAGACCTTGCGCCACACTCACGGACGCGGCGATGAGATGTCCCGGTAGTCGTCGCCGAACAACCAAGGGAGATGACGTAATGTCTCGTCAAGGAATCTAGAATCCGTCTGTCGCCGTAGCGGATTCGGCACCGGTACGCCCACTTCGATCCGCATTGCGCAGATACCCGCCCAGCATGATCACCAACTCGCTCTCGAGCTCCGCGGGATCCATCGGCGAGGTCGAAGTCATCAAACGGTGAATCAGCGATTCCACCGCGGCCACGACAATCCGCGCGGCGCGACCGCTATGTGGTACGCAGACCTGGGGATGTTGGGCAAGCAGCTGAGTCACCATCTCGACGACGAAGCCCTCGGTCTCGCGCAATCGCGTCAGGAACTCCGGCGCCCGCGGAGCTTCCTCGAACAGCACCCGATGAAGCCGCGGATTGTCGCGATGATTGTCGATCACCGCGCGAATGAACAGCCGCAGAACATCATCGAGCTCCGCCGGCAAACCACACGACAACCGCTCGTCGAGTAGCCGCGTCCCGGCCTCGACGTGCTCATCCATCAGCGTTCGCAGGATGGCATCCTTGTTCGGAAAGTACTGGTACAGCGATCCGACCGAGACTCCAGCTCGTTGCGCGATCCGATTGGTCGTCCCCGCGGCGTACCCGTGCTCGGCGAAAACCTGAGCAGCCGCGTCGAGTATCCACCGGCGGGTGAGGGCGGCTCTCGATTGTTTCGGCTGCTTACGCGGCCGGAACCGGTCCGTGGGTGCCACTGCGGCTCTCCGTTCGAATGCGAGTAGTCAACAGAGTTGGCCACACGAAGAATCTGAGGAGACCAGTAGAGATCGCCTACAGGAGGCAACGATAGATGCGAACGATCCGTCTGCAGACCGAGCTACCGACCGCAGCCGACCGCGTGTGGTTCGCCATGCAGTCACCGACCACCTTCTTGTATGTGTGCCGCGGCCTATTCGGAATACCGGCGCTTTCAGGCCGTGCCGAACCACTGCGCCTCGGTGAGCGCGGCACAGCCTGGCTGTGGGCATTCCACTGCATCCCCGCTTATCGTCACACCATAGAGGTCACCGAGGTCGATGCCGCCTCCGGCACAATTCGGACCCACGAACACGGCGGCATCGTGACGGAATGGAACCACACACTGCAGGTCGTCCCGATCACCGACCAGACCTGCCGGTACACCGACACCATCGACATCGAGGCCGGTTACGCCACGCCCCTCGTCGCAGCGATCGCAGCGGGAATCTTCCGATACCGCCAACGACGCTGGCACCGACTCGTCCGGTGCCACCTTCTTTCCAGCGGAACCGCCTATTCCAGCTGACGACTTCGCCCGGGAACCACGGGAGTACCGAGGGCCCGTCGGTGGCCGTCCGCTCGGCACGTCGACCATGCCGGACACGCGGTGAATCCGTGTTGAACATCGAAGACTTTCGGCTAATAGTTGGCTAATATGGTCGGCGGCAGGGCGTAGCTCACCATCGACCCCCGGCTCTTAATATGAAAACGATCGTCATTATCATTTGAGCTCATGACTATCACCGAACGTCAGGAGACGCCGATACCGGGGACCGGTACGTCGACCACGAATCCGGCAGCCGCCGAGGCGGTATTCCTGCACGCCACGCTGCGCCTGCTCGCACCGCTGCGGGTATGCGCGGGCGACGTCGTCGTCGATATCGGCCCCGGAGCAGGATCGGCCACGCTGGCGCTGGCAGAAGCGGTCGGTGAACACGGCCGGGTGCTCGCCGTAGATATCGATCCCGCCATGCTGGAGGCCACGATGGCGGCCGCCAGGAACGCAGGCGTAGCCGGCCGGGTGCGCCCGATACTTCACGATCTGGAGAGCGGCCCCCCGCCGGTGGACGAGCCAGTCGACGCCATCTGGTCCTCGGCCTGCGTGCATCACACACGCGACTGGGACGCGGCAGTGCGCGCCCTGGCGTCGCTGTTGCGCCCCGGAGGTTCGCTGTGCATCGCCGAAGGGGGCTTGCCCAGCCGGTCGCTGCCGTGGGACACCGGGGTGGGCAAGCCTGGCCTGGAGACCAGGTTGGACGCGGCACACAATCGCTGGTCCACACAATGGTTCTCCGGACGTACCGGGGTGCAACGCCACACCCGCGACTGGGGTGAAATCCTCAGCGGCGCGGGGCTCGAGGGCGTCACCCGATTGAGCACTCTCATCGACTACCCCGCACCGCTCGACGACCAGGTCCGAACCGTCGTGCTGGACGAGTTGGCCGCGCGCGTGCGTCGAGCTGGTCCGTTTCTCGACGGCAGCGACACCGAAGCGTGGCAGACCTTGCTCGACCCGACCGGCGCGCAGTGGCTCGGACACCGACCCGATCTCGCACTACTCACCGCCCGCACCGCGTTCTACGGACGCAGACCACAGTGACCCGCCAACCGCAATACCGGAACGGGGCGGGGGGGGTGGGGTGGGAACCGGGCGGGGCGCCCGGGGCCCGCGGGGGCGGGGCCCGGGGGCCCGCCGCGGGGGGGGGGGGGGGGCGCGGTGGGGTTTAAAAAAAAACC
>NZ_JBHXNK010000057.1:0-12674 GCF_042719755.1 Nocardia sp. NPDC058519
CCGGATGCGGTGAGAGCCGCACGTCCGGTTCGGCGGGCGGCCAAGGGAAACGGATTCGGAGCAATCCGGACACCGCGCCCTTGGCCGACCCGACTTTTCCTACAGCCATGACCCGCGCACAGCGCACCTTCCGACCACCCGAATGACCTTGGCGCGACGGCCTGGTGAGACCAGACGCACCTCACCCGGTTTTGCCCCGCGCCGAGGCGGCCCCGGAGTCGATTCCCGGCGACTACCGGGGCCACCCGACCTCCGAGATCCACCGAAGGAACCGAGAACGCCATGTATGCACAGTTCGACACGACAACCGCCTCCTCCACTGCGCGCTCACACCGCCACCGATGGATAGCGGCTGGAGTGCTGGCCGGGCTCGCAGCACTGGCAGTGGTCGCGGTAGTGACGGCCCCGGACGGGGGCGCGCAGCCGACCGGTTTCGCTTGCGAGGAAACCGCCGAACTCGACGTCGTCACCGGTTCCGGTCCGGGAGACACCACCAGCGGCCCGGCCGCGATCCTGGGGTTCAATCACGCCTACTACATGGACCGATCCGTCGAGCACGCGCGCCGGTTCCTGACTTCGGACTCAGCGATCACCACTGGCCACCGGTTGCAGACGGGCATCAATGCCGTGCCCGCCGACACCCGCCACTGCGTGAGCATCTCACCGTTGAACACCAACGGCGAGTCCGCGCGGCGGGAGGTGACCGTGGCCGAGTTCCGGCCCAGCACCGAGCCTTGGGTCGCCCGGCAGACCGTGACCACCCGCACCGTCGACAGGGCGACTCTGATCAGCGAGATCACCCTGGCCTGACCCGGGGCCGGGCACACAGACCACCTGAATACCTCAGACCGAATCCGGCGACCCCCCGAGCCGGTCGGGTCCGAGGGTGGGGAACGTCCCCGGAGGCCGCCCAACCTCACGGCCTCCGGGGACGCCTACCCGACCCACACGAACCACACCCGGTGGAACCCTCCACCGAATCTCAACCAACGAAACGACTTGGAGAGGTTAGAACCATGGTCAACACGAGCCGGTACGACACCACCGATGGCGGCCCGGAAACGTTGCAGCGCTTCCTGATCGCCAGCGAGTCCGACACCATCAATCAGCGCTCCTACAGCACCAAACTCCTCCCGGGACTGTTGCAGACCCACGACTACGCCCGTGCGTTCTTCGACAGATGCTCGGCCGTGATGGGTATGGCCGACGACAGCGAGGAGCTTGCGCTCGCGCGTCTGCAACGCCAGACCGTTCTCGACATGCCCGGGTACGACTTCCACATGCTCATCGACGAGGCCGCGCTACGAGTCACCGTCGGCAGCTGCGAGGTGATGACCACCCAGATCCGCCACCTGATGAACATCTTGACCGCTCGCGCACACGTCCGCATCGGCATCATCGCGCTCAATGCCGAATTCCTCGCCCCAGCAGACAGTTTCGACTTCAGCACCGCCACCGACTCCGACAACCAGCAAATCACCGATCCGTTCGAGAACACCGACACCGTCGAGCTGGTCGAACGAACCTTCGATCTGCTCGCCACCACGGCCGTCTACGGCGAGGAAGCCCACGCCATCCTGGCCCGGGCGCTGGCCAGCCACACCGAGTCCGGCATCTGATCCATCCGACCGCCCGCGAGCCCCGCAACAACCCGACGCCGTAATCCTCTGTGACGGCGGCCAGGAGGTTTGTTCGGTACTTCGCGGCACCCTCCGGCGAGGACAGGACATGACAGCCCCCAACGAGACAGTGCTGGACATCAGCCGCCCCAACACCGCCCGTGTGTGCAATGCGTTGCTGGGTGGCAAAGACCACTACGAGCTCGATCATGTGATCGCCAAGCCCCTTGTGGACAGCCAGCTCGCGATCGCGATGGCCGAAGCGCGCCGTTTCGCGCGGCGCGCGGTCGAATACCTCAGCCACACGCATCA
The DNA here is from genome assembly GCF_042719755.1 of Nocardia sp. NPDC058519. Lineage (NCBI taxonomy): Bacteria > Bacillati > Actinomycetota > Actinomycetes > Mycobacteriales > Nocardiaceae > Nocardia > Nocardia sp. NPDC058519. The sequence continues at coordinate 1,932 of NZ_JBHXNK010000057.1, forward strand.
GGTGACCCAGGTGGTCGAACTCGGATGCGGACTCCCTCTACACCCCGACATCGGTGAGATCGCGAACCACGCACGTGACACCGCCCGCATCCTCTACATCGACAACGACCTCCTCGCCACCAACCACGCTCGGGCCCTGCTGACCGAACCGAACAACGCCGTCGCCAAGATCGACCTCACTGACACCGCCGCCGTCCTCGCTGAGATCACCGCGGTCATGGACTCCACCGCGCCTTTGGCGGTCTGTCTGTCCGGGACCGCTGAACTCCTCGCCGACGCCCCGGCCGTCCTCGACGCCCTGACTCGCCAGTTCCGGCCCGGAACCTGGATCGTGTTCAGCCACATCACCGCCGACATCGCCGGAGACGACATCAGCAGCGCCGTCGCGGCTCTGGGCAACGCGGGCATCGCCTTTCACCCGCGCGACCGCGACACGATCACCACGATGCTGGCCCCCTACCGGCTCACCGATCCCGGGTTGATCGCACCGCACCGGTGGCGGCCCACCGATACCGACCACGACACCCTGCGGCCTCAACACCCCGCCGCTTGGGACCTGGCCGCTTACGCCGCAATCGGCCAACGACAGTAGTAGAGAACAGGACCCGAACCGATGGCATGGGATCGCGACGACAGCGACGACAGCGAAGGCACCGAGCAGCAGTGGTACTACGGGCAGCTGGGTTTCGCGCGCCGCGCGGGAATGACCGCACTTGTCGACAAGCTCGTCGCTGGTGGGCCACCCCCACCCAGGAGCGCCGACGGCCCGATCGGGTGGCTGGTTTGGCATGAGCACCACCTGCCCACATCTGAAGAACTCACCCAGCTCGTGGACCAACTGCTCGGTGCGCGGTTGATCACCGCCACCCAACTCAGCACCCACACCCTGACTCCCCACGACGCGACCAGCATCGCGACCTTGCGGGCACTGATAGCCACCCGCACCGCCGACGACCATCCAACCGGATAACGCAGTCGACTTCGATCTTCGTCACCGCTACGTCTCGACACCCAGGAGGTGCCCATGCCGCTGACATGCACATTCCACGAAACACCCGCTGATCTGGCCTCGGCAGCAGCCGATCTGATTGCCACACATATTTATTCGGCAATCGACAACTCGGGGCAATGCCTCATCGCGGTGGCGGGTGGAACGACACCGGTCTCGACCTATCGCGAGCTGAGCAGGCTCGATATCGATTGGGCCAAAGTCATTTTCGTTCAGACCGACGAGCGGGTGACACCGCAGCCAACCGATCGATCCGCTGGGTTGATCGAGACGGCTCTGGGCCTGAGTGAACCGGGTCATCGCGCTACCTGGTGCCCGATTCGGGTGAGCGGGGACAGCCAGGAGACCGCTGCGGCATATGACGATCAACTTTCGCGACTGCGCGCCGAGGGCGTACCTGACATCGCGGTGCTCGGGTTAGGAGCCGACGGCCATACCGCTTCGATCTTCGACCACACTCTCTACGAAGCCCCTCTTCAGCGGGTGGTTGCCACGACCTATCAACGCGAGCCACGAGTCAGCCTTGGGCTGAACTATCTGCGGGCCGTGCCGACTCGAATCCTGCTGGCCACCGGATCCGGTAAGAGTGCGGCACTGGCGAAAGTCCTCACGCCCGCCCTAGGCGCTGCTCCGGTGCCAGCCGCTGTCGTGCTCGGTGAGGACGGCTATGTCTTGGCCGACGCCGCCGCCCACCCAGGCCCGGCGTCAAAATGAGGAACGTAGCTGGCGATGGCCCTCCGGTGATCGTGTTCGATCTCGGCGGGACGTGGTGGCGTTGCGCGGTCTTGTCCCCGTCCGGTGTGCTCACCGATCACGACCGGCACCCGGCAGTGACGAAGGCTGGTACCGGGAGCAATACCGCCACACTGCGCGAGCTGATGGTGCAATTTCTTCTCGCCCAGACCCGTCGACTTCTCGAAATCCATCCCGGTGTCGCGGATGTGGGGATCTCGATCGGTGCCGCCACCAATGGTCACACCGGACAAATTCTGGCCAGTGCGCCGCTGTGGGGTGACAGCGCCGACCCCTTCGATCTGCGAGTAGTGCTGCGGGAGAACGAATCACGAGCCCGGTGGTGGGTGGTCAACGACGTGACAAGTCTCGCGATAGCGATCACCAACCGGCCCGAGGTCCAGGAGTTGGGCATGAAAACTGTTGCGGCGGTGACAGTCAGCAGCGGTATCGCCGCGCGCACCATCGACGTGGAATCCGGCGAGGTGGTCTTGGACCCGGTGCACGGGATTCAGGGCGAAATCGGCCACCTGCCAGCAGCGGTCACCGCAACACTGTCGACCGATCCGCCGGTGTGCGATTGCGGAGCTGTCGGACACGTCTCCGCCATCTCGGCGGGCAAGGCGATCGACCGGCAGCTCGCGCAGCTGGCGAGCATCCTGGGCGCGGACGCGACGACCGAACCATCACCACTGGCTCGCCTGTTCGCCGCACTGGAGAACAATAATCCTTACGCCACAACGTTTCTCGACTCGGTGACCGCCCCGCTCGCGCGAGCACTGCTGTACCTGCTGACTATCGATGCCCGCATCGAGCACGTGTTCTTGTCCGGCGGGGTGGTCGACACGCTCGCCGATCACTACATGAACAGCATGTACCGCTGTCTGGAAGCTGACGGCCTGTACCTCGTCTCCACTCACCAGCCCACCGTCTTTCGCGACCGGATTTCGCGGCTGGAATCCGATGGGCTCGATCCACTGCGCGGAGCGGGGCTTTTCGCTCGCGCGCAATCGCTACCGGCAACCGCCCGGCCCGGAGGAAGGAACTACTGACATGGACCGCATCTGGGGTATCGCTGCGACACAAACGATTTGCTACCGAATCCGGCGGACACGAGACTGCCTGGACCCCGACAACAGCGACCTGGCCGACGCCGTCGGTATCGGCAATCGCCGCACGCTGGTCTTCGTCGACTCGACGGTCATGAGCTTTTTCGGCGACAAGATCCTCGCCTACTTCGACACCTACAGCTCACTGTGCACCGTCGTGCCGATCGAAACGACCGAGCGCACCAAGGACTCCGAGACAGTAAGCCGGATCGTCCGCGAGTACGACAAGTTCGGACTCAGCCGGCGCCGCGATGCCGTCGTCGCAGTCGGCGGTGGAGTCCTGACCGATGTGGTCGGCTTCGCCGCGAGCATCTACCGCCGCGGCGTGCCTTATGTCCGAGTGCCGACCACCTTGTTAGGGATGGTCGACGCTGCCGTGGGCGTCAAGACCGGGATCAACTTCAACGGCCGCAAGAACCGGCTCGGCACCTACTACGCCTCGAGCGAGACCCTCGTCGACCCGAGCTTCCTGCCGACGTTGCCCGACCGTCAGATCTCCAACGGGATGGCCGAGATCCTCAAGATCGCACTGGTCAAAGACAGCGGGCTGTTCGACCGCATCGAGCGGGAATGGACCACCGCTCCCGGTTTCGGGGCCAACACCAGTGTCAGCGGTCCCATCATCGACGCCGCGATCACAGCGATCGTCGAGGAGCTGGAACCGAACCTGTGGGAGGACAACCTCGCCCGACTGCCCGACTTCGGCCACACCTTCAGCCCCTCATTCGAGCTGGCGGCGAAACCGAAGCTGTACCACGGGGAAGCCGTCGCCATCGACATCGCGCTGTCCTGTGTGCTCGCCCAACAGCGTGAACTGATCGACGACGAATGCCTGGGCCGAATCCTGACCCTGATGGCCCGCGTCGGGCTGCCGCTGAGCCACACCTGCATCACCGACGAGATGCTGCGAGCGGGGCTGTCGGATTCGATCCGCCACCGCGACGGCAACCAGAACATCCCGCTGCTCACCAAAATCGGCACTGCGATCTTCGCCCAGGACATCAGCGCGACCGAGCTGGCCACAGCAGCCGAGACGGTGCGCCCGTTCCACGATGAATTGAGCTGCGCGTGAGCACCACCGACACCGCCGTCAACCGCGCCCTCGTCCGCAGCGGCGATGAACTGCACCTTCAGCGCACGCCGGTGCCGGACGCGTCCGAACTGCCCACCGTCCGCCGTGTCCTGCGGGTAGGCATCTGTGGCACCGACCTGCAAATGCAACGCGGCGCGCGGTCCGACCGCGCCACGGTCCTGGGCCATGAAGGTCTCGCCGTCACCCCGGACAAACGAGGTTGCGAGATCTTCAATCCCGTCGACTCTGGCGACCAGGACGTGATCCTGGGCCACAGCTACGACGGCATCCTGCGCGACTACGTGCCCACCGCGCTCCCCTGTGGGGTTGTGCCCGCGTACGAGGGTCTCCCTGTCGATCTCGGTGCGCTGGTCGAACCCACCGCCACCGCTCTCTACGGGTGGGAGCTGATGGCCCCCCATCTGCGCCCGGCCGCCACGGTCGCAGTGTTCGGCAGCGGTTCAGCGGCCCTGCTGGTGGCAATGCTGGGCGAGGACCTCGGCTACAGGATGCAGCTCGTTCACCCGCGCCGAGAGCGACTGCGCTACATCGACCAGCTCGGCGTGCTGCCCGCGAGCACCCTTACCAATCGGACACAACGAGCCAGCATCCAAGGCGCAGTCATCTGTCTGCCGCGCGAGGCGACTTACACGGCCATCGGCGCGGCTGCCGCCAGCCTCTGCGACAAGGGCGTGCTCGACCTGTTCGGCGGCATCCCCGCCGGACTTCGCCACCCAGCACTACCTGGCATCGACTTGTCGGCAGTTCGACGCTCCAACGTCTGCGGGCAATCCCCCAACACCCCCTACGTTCAAGTGTTCACCCCAGCTGGCAAGCGGGTGCGGGTAACCGGTCATCGCGGAACATCACCAGCCCACCTCGACCGAGCCCAACAGCATCTCCTCGCATTCCCCAGCCGATTCGGCAAGCTGATCAGCCATGTGATCTCGCTCGAGGAAGCCTCCCTGTATATCCCGTCGATGGCCCGGGGCGAACGACCTCTCGGCGAACACATCAAGGTTGTCGTTGACCTGACGATGTCGGGGCCCGCGCGCGAGGCCGACCTGACGACCACCGTGGCCGATCAACTCGAGGTGATCCGGTGACCACACCCCTTGCAACGACCTACCGGCGTATCGAGCACCGCGACCAGGCCGCCTTCCTCACCACCGCGACGGTGGCCGGTGCGCCCAGCGGGATTGCTACTGATCATGTGGTGCTGGCCCCCCGAGCGGTCGGTGTCTGCCGCTCGGACCTGCGCGAGATCAGCGGGGTCCGATTCGGGCGCTGCGACTTCGGCCACGAGATCGTCGGCAGCGTCCTCGACAGCACCCCAGCCCTGGCCGACCTGCAAGGGCGCACAGTGGTGTTCGATCCGCACCCCACGCTGGCTCACCGGACATCGGGATTCGGCGAACTGGTCGAACTCAGCGGTGACTCCCACCAGTTGCGTGCCGCGCTGGTCCCGGTCCCCGAAGGGATCCCCGACCGGGTGGCCGTATTCGCCGAACCGCTGGCGTGCGCGGTGCACTGTGCTACCCGGCTGCACGCCGTCACCGCCGACCTCGGCCTGGCACCAGAGACTGTGGTCGCGGTGTTCGGTGCGGGGATGGCCGGGACCTTGATCAGTGCCGTGCTCACCGCCACCGGCTACCAGTGTGTCCTGCTCAACCCCAGCACACCGCGTCTCGGGTTCCTGCGCCGCCGCCGTGCTCTTCCCTCGCGGGTCTTCGACTCCAACCGGCACCGGCCGCCGTTTCAGCGCATCGTCGTGGCCACCGCCGCCGCCACACCGCACGTGCTGGAGACGTGCTCGGACATGCTCGCCGACGACGGACTGCTGCTCGTCTTCGCAGGCACACAACCTGGTGACCAACTCGCCAGCATCGACGTCGACCGACTGCGCCGCACCGAAGATATCGGCGAATTCGCGTGGTCGAGCGGGCGGCGCTACCTCGCGGGCACCCACGGGGCCACCTCCGCCGACTTCCAGACCGCCCTGAACCTGTTGCGACGGGTCCCCAATGCCGGGTGGTCACCATCGTTGTGTGTCAAGCGACTCACCACACAGCTACTTGAACTCGACGCCGCTGCCGACTATCTCACCGCCAGCGCAGCCCGCGGCGACCTCGGCAAAACGATCGTGCAGATCCGCCCATTCCTTCCCTCGGAGTCGCGATGAAGATCCCCCGCTACAACCACCGCTCCCAGTTCACGGACCTGACCGCCACCACCGAGAAGATCCGGCACGCGCTGGCCACCGGCGACTACATCCTCGGAGATACCGTCGACCAGTTCGAGCACCGATTCGCCGACTACCTCGGCGCTACCCACGCGATCGGTGTCAACAGCGGCACCGACGCACTGACTTTCGCCTTGACCGCGCTCGGTATTGGACCGGGCGACGAGGTCGTCACCGTCGCCAACACCTTCCACGCCACAGCCCTGGCGATCACCACTGTCGGGGCGAGGGTGGTGCTCGTCGACTGCGAGCCCGATACCTATCTGATGGATCTCGACGCGCTCGACGCAGCGTGCGGGCCGCGCACCAAGGCCATCCTCGCGGTCCACCTGTTCGGTCGCAGCCTGGACATGGGCCGAGTCACCGCCATCGCCGCCCGCCACCAGATCCCCCTTGTCGAGGACTGCGCCCAAGCAGTCGGAGCCACCTGGAACCACCAGCGGGTCGGCACCTTCGGTGCTGCCGCCGCCTTCAGCTTCCATCCGAGCAAGAACCTCGCCGCGGCTGGTGACGCCGGAGCCCTCGTGACCAACAGCGCCGAGATCGCGCACAAAGTCAGGACGTTGCGCGGCCTCGGACAGGACGGGCAGGACAACCACGTTGCGCTCGGGGTGAACTCCAAACTCGACGCCATCCAGGCCATCGTCCTCGACGCCAAACTCGACTATCTCGACACCTGGAACACCGACCGCCGCACCATCGCGGCCCGCTACACCCACGCCCTCACGCATCCCGCCATTACAACGCCACCGCCATCGGAAGAGCCCGGCAACCACGTTTACCACCTGTATCAGGTCGCGGTACCTCATCGCGATGCCGTTCTCGCACAGCTGCGCTCGGACGGCATCGACGCCGTCGTCCGCTACCCCGTCCCCATCCACCACCAACCCACCTTCGCGCGCTACGGGTTCGACGGGAAATACCCACATGCCGAGAACCAGGCAACCAGCACCTTGTGCTTGCCGATCCGACCGGACTTGTCGCCAGCAGAGGTCGACTTCGTCTGTGACCGCCTGACCACCGCAATCACCGACTCCCAGGAGGCCCTCGCATGAACGTGTCCATCGCACCGGCGCTGATCGGCGCCGACCCTCTCGCGCTGCGCGAGGCCATCGACGGTGTCACTGCGAGCACCGCCAAGTACCTGCACCTCGACATCATGGACGGTCATTACACCCCTGCGATCAGCTTCGGTCTGCGCACTGTCGCCGCCATCCGCCAGCACACAACCCTGCCCCTCGATGTCCACGTGCAGACCCTCGAACCCGAGCGCTACATCGACAATCTCATCACCCTCGGGGCCGACCGGATCAGCTTCCACATCGATGCCGCCACCGACGTCGGCACCGCCCTCGACACTCTCCACGAGGCCGGCATCCGCAAAGGGTTGGTCCTCAATCCCGACCTCTGCCTCGAACTCCTCGACCCCTACCTCGCACACCTGGACTTCGTCGTCCTGATGACCAGCCGTCCCGGCACCAGCACCTTCGATCCCACCGTCCCGGACAAGATCCGCACCCTGCGCACCACCTTGCACAACCTGAACCTCGACACCGTCGAACTCGTCGCCGACGGTGGCATCACCACCATCACCGCACCACAGATAATCGCCGCCGGAGCCGACACACTCGTCGCGGGCAGCGCGATCTTCAACTCGGCCGACACCGACCTGCCCACAGCGGTTCTCCGACTCGCCCAACCTGTCCGGACCGCCGCCGCCGTGCGGGAGCACTGACCGATCAGGAGACAGTTGTGCGAACAAGCCGCGCGAATGAGCTCGTGTCCGCTACAGCTCCACCGGACACCACACGGGATACGCTGGTGCCGCCGCCACGTGCGGCCGATCTCGGTGGTCAAGTCGAAAACTGTTCCAGCCCTGAATTTTTCGGCTGCTCAAAACGTCGAATCCGTGACGCAAATACAGGAGGGGCCCATGGTGTCGCAGACACCCGAGGCGGTTGTGATCGACATCGTGGACCAAGTAGACGACGAGACATTGGCGTCGCTGACAGCTCTGCTACCTCAACTATCGACCACCGCAGAACCTTTGACCCGTGACCGTTTGGAGGCCGTCGTCGATTCCCCGTCGACGCGGCTGCTCACCGCACGCGTCGACGGAGCGATCGTCGGCGCGCTGACACTGGTCATGTACACAATCCCCACCGGGCTGCGAGCACGTATCGAAGACGTCGTCGTCGACCGAGCCGCGCGCGGCCTCGGTGCCGGACAAGCCCTGACCACCGCTGCGCTCGCTATCGCGAAAGAACACGGAGCGCGCACAGTCGATCTCACTTCGACGCCGACGAAAACCGCAGCCAACCAGCTCTACCAGCGGCTCGGATTCGCCCCACGCGAGTCGACGACCTATCGCATGAACCCCTGACCAAGGTCGAACAGCCACCGCGACAACGCCGACCAGACCGAAGGACCCTGAATGGACAACGTTCAACCGACAGCTGAGGCCCAGATCCGGCAACACGCCATCGCCCTGGCCTCCCTCGCGCACAACGGCCTCGTCTTCGCTACCGACGTCTTCGACCGGCAACGCTACGAACAGGCCGAACAGATCGCCGCGGACCTGCTCGCTCTCATCAGCAACAGCACCGTCGAGGACCTGCAGAAGAACGTGTTCCTCGAAAAGGGATACATGACACCCAAAGTCGACGTTCGAGGCGGCGTCTTCGATGACCAGGGCCGCATCCTGCTCATCCGCGACCGCAGCGACGAGAGGTGGACCCTGCCCGGCGGCTGGTGTGACGTCCTGGAACCACCCTCGCTCGCCGTCGAACGCGAAGTCGAAGAAGAATCCGGCATCACCGTGCGCGCCAGCAAGCTCGTGGCACTGCACGATCGGGACGTGCAAGGCCACCAGCCTGCCTTCCCTTATCACGTGTACAAGCTGTTCTTCCTGTGCGAGACCATCTCCCACGGGCAACCCAGCCCCGTCGAGACCATGGAAATCGGCTGGTTCGACATCGACAACCTGCCTGAGCTGTCGACCACACGTGTACTCGACACCCAAATCCGACTTCTCCACGACCACTGGAATAAACCAGACCTGCCGACTGTGTTCGACTGACCGCTCGTCACCATCCCGAGGTCGGAGGGCACTGGGTACCCGAGTCTTGGGCCTGGTTTACTGGCGGCGGGGTTGACGGTCGATCGCGGCCGGTCCCTGCCAGTCGGGTGCTAGGGCATGTCTCCCAATAGCTTGAGCCATTCGACAGCGAATGCCAGCAGGAGTCCGGCGCGGTAGACGATGGCGAGCTTGTCGTAGCGAGTGGCGACGGCCCGCCACTGTTTGGCCTTGTTGAAGGCCCTCTCCACGACGTTGCGGCCCTTGTATGCCTGGTTGTCGAACCCCGGCGGTCGACCGCCGGCGTTGCCCCTGCGCTTGCGGTTGCCCTGCTGGTCGGCGCGCTCGGGAATGACGGCCTTGATCCGTTTGCCGCGCAACAGGTCCCGGTTGGCCGCCGAGGAATACGCCTTGTCGGCACGGACCTCGTCTGGCCGGGTGCGCGGCGCCCCGCCCCACAAACGTGGCACACGAATTCCGTCGAGCAAGGCGGCGAACATCGGACTGTCGCCTGCCTGACCGGGGCCAACCAGCACCGACAAGGCCCGGCCATTGCCGTCGCAGGCCAGGTGCGCTTTGGTCGTCAGCCCACCGCGGGAGCGGCCGATTCCATGATCGGGCGGCTCATCGAGCAGATTGTTGTAATTCGATAGAGCCCCCCTGTGACGCGGGCAGCGTTCGCACCGTGCTGGTGCACGCGCACGATCGTGGAATCGACCGACACGGCCCAGTCCAGGTCGCCATTGTTGTCGGCCAACGCAGCCAAAGCGGTGAGTACTCGATCCCAGGTGCCATCACCGGCGTAGCGGCGCTGCCGCTTCCATACCGTCTGCCAGGGGCCGAACGCCACCGGCAGATCCCGCCACGGCACACCCGTCCGCAGCCGATACAGCATTGCCTCGACCACCAGGCGATTGTTCTGAAAATTCGGGCCCGGGTTCTGCCGCGAACTCGGCAGCATCAGCTCGAGCAACTCCCACTGCTTATCGGTCAGCACCCGGAACCGGTCTCCATCCACCACCCGGAAGATGATGCCGCACAACCCGGGGCGCGAGGAGCAGTAGCGCCGAATCCGGCGGTAGCGCGAGTCGAACTGGACGTTTGCCGTCGGGCGAGCCTTCAAGGTCGCCGGTACCGCACATAGTTTCCCGAGTCGCCCCACCATCGACCGGTCAAAACACCAGGTCGCCATCCGAACTATCGCGCATAGGCAGCAGATATGTGCGGTACCGCGCTAGCGCCGGATCCGGCCGTTATGCTCCTCGACCCCCCAGACCCGCCTGATCCGGCGCTTAGGCGGCTATCGCACATAGTTTCCCGAGTCGGCACCGCTCGCGGCGGGGCATCCTCCCAGGTCGGGGTTCCGGTAGTAACTGCCGAAAGATCAACGGATATGGGCTTGGCCCAGATAACAGGGCCGCTTCGCGAAGGGGCGCGAGGCTATCGCGGCAAGTCAGCAGATCCGCTACCCCGGATATCGGCCCGTTATCCCGGGCCCGCCTC
>NZ_JBHXNK010000058.1:0-12625 GCF_042719755.1 Nocardia sp. NPDC058519
AACTCGCTATGACAAGCTGGCCTGCACTTACCGGGCCGGGTTCGTCATGGCCCTCACGGTCGAATGGCTGAAGCTATTGGGAGACATGACCTAGGGCGCGGATGCATCCATCGGTAGACGTATCAGGCCGAGGCGCTCGCATCGCCGCGCCAGTGGTGCGATGGTTCGCTCCGCCTCGCCCGCGCGGCCCGCCCTCCTGAGCGCGCTCCCGAGTAGGAGCCCCGCCCGGAGAGCGGCCATCGGTCTGCGGCCCGCGTCGATTCCCGCGACGAGAGCGGTGGCCCGATCGACCGCGAGCCGGTGCTCATCGTCCCCGGGATCAGCCAACAGCAGCCGGATGGCGGAGTCCTCGTCGAGTTCGTCGATGGTGGTGGCAATTCTGTTGTCGCGCCGGATCATCCGAGATCGCAGGATCGCCGCGGCCGGGCCGGGATCGAGGGCGAAGCCGAGCCGAACTCGTTCGTTGTTCATCCGCGCGGCCAATCGGTGCAGGTCGAGGCGTTCGGCGTGCGCCATGCCCTCGTCGAGGAGGTCTCTCGCGCCGTCACGGTCGCCGCGAAGGGCACGGACCCGGGCACCGATGGCGTAGGTCGCCAGCATGAAGTCCACGCCGCCACCGCCTTCGGCCGCGATTTCTCTGCTCCGTGTCAGGAGTTCCTCGGCTGCATCGAGGTCGCCTGTCTCGTAACGCAATTCCCCGAGCAGGGCGCAGGCGAGACGAGACGCGTGTGAGGCCGGACCCATCGTCGCGTGTGCGGTGTCGAGCGCGGTCGTGAGCAGGTCGTCCGCACCGGTGATGTCGAGCTGTTCCCTGGCGGCGAGTCCGGCGAAGCAGCGGCCGTACATCGACAGGAACGGGCCGGTGGCCTCGTGATACGGCGCGGCCCAGAGCTGCCAGCGTCGCGCCTCGGCGAAGTCGAAGCGCTGGATCGCCGCATAGGCGGCGATATTGGCCGCCACACCGGGTATCCGCGGGGAGAAGTCGTCGGGCCGGGTCAGCGCGTCACCGATCAAACCATCCAGCTCCGACACCCGGTCGGCGAACATCTCCCGGACACTGATCGCCACATCGGCTTCCGCGCGCAGATCGATACGCTCGGATTCAGTGGGGCGGGCCGTGGCCATCGCGGCTTCGAATCGGGCCAGCGATGCCGTGGCGGCCTCAGGCCTGCGCAAGATCAGGTTGATCCATACACCGAACAGCTGGATGCGTGGCCTCGAGAGGCACACATGGGCGGGCAGTTTGGCCAGAATGCCTTGGATCGTCACCATTCTCGACCTTTCGAGAAGGTAGCCCGCGCCTTGCTCGACGAGTTCGGCCGCGTGCTCGGGGTCACCGGCCGCCAGTGCGTGCTCGACCGCGTCATTGAGCAGATGATGCCGCGCGAACCACGCCGCGGCCCGCAACCGCAGCGGTGCGATCTCCGTGAGTCTGTCCTGGGCCAGTCGACGGCACAGGTACCCGGCGAACAGTTGGTGATAGCGGTACCAATCTCCACCGGGGCTCGCAGGTAGCAGGAACAGCCCGCGGTCGGCGATCTCGGCGAGCACGTCAGCGGCGTCGGCACGCCCGGTCAGCGCGGTGGCGAGTCCACCGCAGATCCGCTCGCAGATCGAGGTGGTCATGAGAAAGTCGAGTGTGTCCGGATCCAGTGCGCCGAGCACGTTCTCGGCGAGGAATGCGCCGATGTCGGGGTGGGCGCCGAGGCTATCGATCAGATGCGCCGGATCCTCGCCCGCGCGCAGCGCCAGCACTGTCAGCTGCAGCGCCGCTACCCAGCCGTCGGTTGCGTCGGCCAGCGCGATGATCTCCTCGGTCGCCAGGTGCACGCCGCCCGCTTCGGCGAGGAATGCACGTACCTCGTCGGAGTCGAAACGTATTGTCGTGGCATCGATTTCGGCGAGATCACCGTGGATACGCAGTCTGCTCAGCGGCAATTCGATCCGGGCGGTGCTCGTGACGACCAGCGGCAGGTGATGGCAGCCGTGTTCGAGCAGGAATTGCACCGCCGCCACCGAAGCCGGATCGGTGACCCGCTGCCAGTCGTCGAGAATCAGGGTCACGTGACGATCGCCGGCGTGCAGGCCGTCGATGAGCGCGGTGAGTACGGCGCGGGTCGGGTCGTGGGGGTGGGCTTCCAGCAGCCGGTCGAGGTCGTCGGCGAGTTCGGGGACGGCGGGGCGGATCGCCTCGGCGAGATGGGTGAGGAACCACGCGACATTGTTGTCGTCCTCGTCGACGGTCAGCCACGCGACCGCCGCTCCGTGCTCGATCAATTCGTCGTGCCACTGCGCGGCCAGGGTGGTCTTGCCGAACCCGCTGGGCGCGCGGATGGCGGTGAGCCGGGTACGTTCGCTCGCGCGCAGGTGCTCGAGCAGGCGTTTTCTGGCGAGGGTGGCGCGCGCGGGGGTAGGCGGGCGGTACTTCGTGGCCGGTGTCGGTGGGGCGGTGGTCTGTTCGTGTGCGCGCGGTGGCAGCGCGATCGGTACCGTGGCGGGGCGCACCGTGCTCGGAATCCGCAGTATGTCGACCTCGCCGCCGGTGTTGCGCTGCGCCTCGCGCAGTTCCGCGCCGAGAGCGGCGGCGCTGTCGGGCCGGTCGCGGGGTTCGGTGGCCATCGCGTGCTCGATGACCGCTCTGACCTCGTCGGGCACATCCTGGTCGGTGAGATCGGGCCCCGGCTGCGCGGACACCCGCAGGAATTGCGACAGCACCTGCTCACCCACCCGCCGCTCATAGGCGACATGGCCGGTGAGCGCGCAGAACAGGGTGGCGCCGAGGCCGTAGATATCGGCGGCGGCGGTGGCCTGTGCGCCGCGCAGTACTTCCGGTGCGGCGAAGGCGGGGGAGCCGGTGACGATTCCGGTGGTTGTGTGGAAGCCGCCCTGGATCCGGGCGATCCCGAAATCGGTGAGTTCGGGTTCGTTGTAGTCGCTGAGCAGGATGTTGGACGGTTTCACGTCACGATGCAGGATGCCGGCCCGGTGCGCGGTCTCGAGCGCGCCGGCCATCTTGACACCGAGCCGCAGGATCGCCGACCAGTCGAGTGGTCCGAGGGTGTGGATCTGCTGTTCGAGCGAGCCACGTGCGTGATAGGGCATGACCAGGTACGGATGTCCGCCGTGGGTGGTGCCGGCTTGGAAGACCGCGACGATGTGCGGATGGCCGGACAGCCTGCCCATCGCCTGCTGCTCGCGTACGAAGCGTTGGAGTCCGTCGGGGTCGAGTTCGGCGGTCAGCACTTTCACGGCGACGACGCGGTCCAGGTCGGGCTGTGCGCACCGGTAGACCACTCCGAAACCGCCGCGCCCGATCTCCTCGGCGTCCTCGAAGCCCTCGGCGGTCAATTCCGCCGGAATCCCCGAGGCCGAGCTGCGCTGGGTCGGCATGTTGTCGGCCATTTCGGCTCGATTCGGTCACGGCCTCCCGGCGGGACGCTGATGCGCTCGCCTCTACCGAGGATAACTCGGTGGACACCGTCCCCGACGTTCGTCAGGCCGGCTTCAGGCGAAATTTGAACCGCCGATGCGTCACGCGTTCGCGCCGTGTCGCGGCCGACCGGGGGGCAGCCCTTGAGGATGCGTGCACCTTCGCCGCTGATGGTGTGCGCGTGGGCTGCGCATCCGGGGGCCGACAGCAGTTCGCAGCCCGTCCGGAGCGACGCTCGACGAGTGCCAGCGCAACAGGTCACTCGGCAGCCGCGCGCCGAGGGTTCTGGCCTCGATTTCAGTGATAGCGCGACGTCATCTCGGCTGTGGTTGGGTCGGCTCTCGCGAGCCCAGTGCGCGCGTAATCACCGGTAGTAGTGCCAGCACCACCGGGTATCGGGGAGTCGGCAGGCTTCTCGTGGCAGGCCGTTCTCCCTAGTTTCATGGGATGCGGATGAAACTTGCGATGCTGGGGATGACGGTCTTGATTGCCACATCGTGCGGCGTGGACAATTCGCCCGATGCCGAGGAAGCTGGCCGGGCACAGATCACCACCGCGCTGAATAATGCGGTGCGCCATGGCTATCCGGGAGCTCAGGCGGTAATCACCGATAACGGCCACACCTGGACAGCCACCGCGGGTGTCGCCGATATTGCTACCGGCGAGCCGTTCGCCGACGATGCTCGGCTCCGGATAGCCAGCAATACCAAGCCATTCGTCGCCACCGTGATGCTGCAATTGGTGGCCGAGGGCAAGGTCGAGTTGGATGCGCCGGTGGAACGGTATCTTCCGGGCGTGGTGCACGGGCCGGGCATCGACGGCAATCGGATCACGATCCGAAACCTGTTGCAGCACACCAGCGGACTCCCCGAATACGCGGCCGAGTTCGGGGCGCCACCCAAGCCGGGCCAGCTCGCCGGCCTCACCGAGCAAGTCCGATGGGGGACAACGGATATCGCCGAAGCCATCCGTAACGCGCTCACCGCGTCCGCCGATTTCGAGCCCGGTGCGCAATGGGCGTACTCCAACACGAACTACGCCATCGCCGGGATGGTGATCGAGAAGATCACCGGAAATCCGATCGGCACCGAGATCACCTACCGGATAATCGAGCCCCTCGGCTTGCGCAACACCTACTACCCGAGCCTCGATGAAATCGACATCCGCGGCCCACATCCCAAGGGATACACCGAAATCGGCGGCGCTCGAGTCGACTACACCAGCCAGAACGTATCGTGGGCAGGCGCGGCAGGCGCAATGGTCGCCTCCGGCGCAGACCTGAACCACTTCTTCATCGCCCTGCTGGACGGAAAGCTGCTCCCACCCGCCCAATTGGCCGAAATGACAAACGTGCGGCCCACCGGAGTGGACACCAACTGGGCATACGGCCTCGGCCTGGCACGAATCACCATGTCCTGCGGCAACGAACTCTGGGGCCACACCGGCGGCCTCTCGGGCACGGTGACCTACGACGGCGTAGTCCCCACTACCGGCCGCGCCGTAACCATCGTGCTCAACCAAGACCTGATGGACGATCGCTACCACGCAGGCTCCCGCGCTTTGGACACTGCCGCTTGCTCGGCGCCCTAGGGCCTGTGTCGAATTCCCATCCGGCGCCTCCGCTCACGGCCTGCTGCGTAGCTTGTCAATCGCCGCGTCGTTGCATCGATCGGTACAGCAGCCACAGCGCCAGCGCGACCGGTAGCAAGACCGTCGCGAACAGGATCGCCGCGAACATTCCATAGCCGTGCGGATCGAAGGACAATCCGGTGGCGCTGAGCACCGCCTTGCCGACGAGCAGCACGATCAACAGGGCGGTGCAGACAAACGCGCCTAGTACGAGGCGCCGTAGCGCTGTTCGCAGGGCTGTTGCGCGGGTAGTGCTATCCGGGGTGTCCATGTTCGGCTCCGCGGTTGGAGTGTGCCGCCACCACTCGGGGTCGGGAGTGGTGGCGGTCAGGATCGACTTCTGATTCTCGCGTGCCGAGTCAGGAAATGCCGCGGAAGAAGGTGCGGATGTCGTCCGCGAGCAGCTCCGTCTCCTCCATCGCGGGGAAGTGACCGCCCTCGGTGAACTCGCTCCAGTGGCCGATCGCCTTCCACGGGTCCACCGCGCGGCGCATGAGCGGGTGGGTGTCGAACACGGCCCACCCGGACGGCACCTCGGCGGCCATGACCCAGTCGAGTCCGGAGTGCTCACCCTCGTAGTAGAACTGCGCGCTCGACGCGCCGCTGCGGGTGAACCAGTACAGGCTGATGTTCGTGAGGAGCTGGTCGCGGTCGACCGATTCGTCCGGCGTCCGGTGGTCGCCGTCGGCCCTGGTCTTGAACTTCTCGGCGATCCACGCGAGCTGACCGACCGGCGAGTCGGCGAGCGCCGCGCCGATCGTGTCGGGACGGTGGTTCTGCATCTCGAGATACCCGCGATCGGCCGCACTCTCGGTGCGCACTGCCTCGATCTGGGCCATCTCGTCCTCGGACAGACCGTCGGGATAAGGGAGCTTGTCGCCGACGAACGCGAGCAACCGGCGGTCGGCGCCGGTGTGCGTGCCGATGACGCGTTCGGGGTGCAGCGCCGCGAGGCGGCCGATGATGCCCGAGCCGATGTCGGTGCCGTGGGCCGCGAACCTCTCGTAGCCCAGACGCGTCATGATCTCGGCATAGGCCTCCGTCGTCCGGGCCAGCTCCCAACCGGTCCCTGACAGCGGGGTGGAGAACCCGAAGCCGGGCGGCGACGGGACGACCACGTGGAACTCGTCGGCCAGTAGCGGGATGAGTCGCTGGTACTCGACGAACGAGCCCGGCCAGCCATGGCTCAGGATCAGCGGGGTGGCCTGCGGGTTCGCCGATCGCGCGTGGACGACGTGGAACGTCTGGCCGTCGATGACCGTCGTGAACTGTTCGTACTCGTTGAGTTGCGCCTCCTGCGCACGCCAGTCGAACCCGTCGCGCCAGTACTCGGCGAGTTCCTGCAGATACACCAGCGGGATGCCCCGGCTGAAGTCGGTGCGATCGTCTCGGCCCGGCACGGGAATCGGCCAGCGCGTGTGTGTCAGCCGGTTGCGAAGGTCATCGATATCGGCCTGCGGAATGTCGACGCGGAAGGGTGTGAGTGCGTTGTTCTCGTTCATGACATCCACATTCACAGGTAATGCGGCAGGTTAGCTTCCGCAATTGCTGGAATGATCGAGAACATGTTGGAGACCTCGGCTCGCCTGCTCGAACTGCTGTCGTTGCTCCAGCTCAAGCGTGACTGGACGAGCTCCGAGCTCGCCGGCAGGCTCGGTGTGAGCACGAGGACTGTGCGCGCCGACATCGGCAAGCTGCGGTCGCTCGGCTACCCCGTAGACGCGCGCCCCGGCGTCGCGGGCGGGTACCGGCTGGCCGCCGGGACGGCGATGCCCCCACTGCTGCTCGATGACGACGAGGCCGTCGCCGTCGCGGTCGGACTGGGTGCGGTCGCGACTTGAAGGCTCGGAGTCGAAGAGACATCGCTCACCGCGCTCGCGAAGCTGGAGCAAGTACTGCCCTCGCGCCTGCGTCGGCGCGTCGAGGCGGTACGCGAGGCGATGAGCGTCGTTCCAGGAGCCGAACCGCCGCTTGATCTCTCGGTTCTCGGCGCGGTCGCCGCCGCGATCCGCGGCCACGAACGGCTCCGGTTCGGATACACGAAGCACGGGGGCGCCGAAGGGGCCCGCCACACCGAACCACAACGGCTGGTGAGCTGGGGGCCGCTCTGGTACCTGCTCGCGTGGGATCTCGACCGTGACGACTGGCGGGTCTTTCGTGTCGACCGCATGGTTGCGCACGCACCGACGGGTGCGCGGTTCCGGCCGCGGGTGATCCCGGCGGACAATGTCGTCGACTACGTCGTCGGACGCGTCAGCAAGGCGGCCTGGAGGTACCGCGCGCGGGTACTCGTACATGCTCCCGCCGCCGAGGTCGCCGCGAAGATCCCCGTCCCGGTCGATATCGTCGCGCTCGACGAGTCCACGTGCCGTGTCGAGCTGGGTTCCAACGACCCGGACCGGCTCGCGCTGTCGATGGCACAGCTCGACGTCGACATCGAGGTGATCGACGGAGACGAGCTAGCGGTGGCGTTCGATCGTCTCGCGACGAGGTTCCGCCGCGCCGCGGGTGGCGGCGACCGCCCGATTCCCGACTGATGGGGAAGCCGGTGAGCTCCATCCCCGGAGACTCCGGCTGGGACTTAGCCGGCTGCCGCGCCGAGGATCGCCAGCGCGTAGGGCTGAGGCCCCTGCGGGACGTTCGAGCCGATGACGTCGATCGTCCATTTACCGACCGCGGG
The DNA here is from genome assembly GCF_042719755.1 of Nocardia sp. NPDC058519. Classification (NCBI taxonomy): domain Bacteria; kingdom Bacillati; phylum Actinomycetota; class Actinomycetes; order Mycobacteriales; family Nocardiaceae; genus Nocardia; species Nocardia sp. NPDC058519. The sequence goes on from NZ_JBHXNK010000058.1 coordinate 7,740, forward strand.
TGTGCCGACTTCGACGACCTCGACGTTATTGGTCGAGTCCATCGTGAGTCCGGCGCCCTCCCCGGCATTTCCGACTCTTGGTGCTCCGTCCGGCCCTCGGACAACGAGATTCAGGTTGTTCACCAACGTCTCGCCGGGGAAGTCGCTGTAGGCGAGCACGATCCGCAGCGGAACAGCTGCCGAGGTGACGTCGATCTCGAGGGTACGGAGTTGTCCGGTCGACACCTTCTTGCCCTGACTCACCAGCAGTGTGGACGGTGCCGTCGGGGCAACGACGGCAGCCACGTCGACGCAACCGAAGCCCTGGTGGTTGTCGGCCGAGGTGCCTGCGGGCGCCGTGTCCGGCAGGCGACGAGCACCAGCGATCACCGCCGCCTTGAGGAGCGCACCCGACGGCGTCGCGGTGCCGTGGTCGCGGCGAAGATGCTGGCGCAGTAACGCGAGCGCGCCCGCGGTCAGCGGCGTGGCCATGCTCGTGCCGCCCATGTAGAAGTACTTCGAGGATCCCGGGAACGGCTTCCAGCCTGTTGCGGTGGTGCTGAGCATCGTCGACTTCGTCGACAGGATCCACGTGCCCGGGGCAAGGACGTCGGGTTTGATTCGCCCGTCCGCGGTCGGGCCACGGCTGGAGAACGCGACGACCTGATCCGGGTTGTCAGCCATCGAAGCGCTCTTGTACGGCGGTGCCGGGTAGTCGCCCGGCCACCAGTTGCCGTACTTCTCGCTGTCGAACGAGCGCCGCAGGTTCTCACTCGCCCCGACCGTCAGGCAGTTCTTGGCTGTGCCCGGCGAGGTGACGGACCCCAGGTTGATCTCGCCGTCACCGTCGGAGTCGCTACCGTCGTTGCCTGCGGCGAACAGGATGCAGAAGGACGGGTGTTCCCACATGAACTTGTCGACGGCACGGCACTGATCGTCGTACGCCCCCGGGTCGCCCCCGCCCCACGAATTGGTGTGGATGCGCGCGCCCTTGTTGTACGCGGGTTCGAACAGGTCGGCGAGGTCCACCGGAATTCCTGCGAGCAGATAACGACCGTACTTCGCGACGAACGCGGGGTTCTTCCAGTCCAAGGCTTGCTCGATCGCTTGGAACACCAACTTGGCTTTGGTGGCCAGGCCTCGGATTACCGGTTGCCCTGGCACCGCCGTACTCGCGATGCCGTCGCCGAGCACTGATCCTGCGACATGGGTGCCGTGGCCGGAGTCGAGGTCGGAAGCTCCGTCATCGCCGCCGGCGTTGTTGATGTACGGGGCGAATTCCGACGTGATCGGAAAACTCATGACCGCTTTGACGCGGCCCCCGAAATCGGGGTGTACGGGTGAGGTGGAGCCGGTGTCGAACCCGGTGTCGCACACGGCGATCGTCTCGCCGTCACCGTCGAGAGTGGAAACCCCACCCAGCGTTGCCGCGGTCCCGCGCATGATTCCCGCGGCGACGTCGTTGCTGATGCGATTGATCGGCCGGTTCCGAACCATCCGCACACCATGGACAGCCGACAGGTCGGCCAATTGCTTTCGCCGAGCGGCGTCGGTGCCCTGCGGCGCCTCGACAATGAGCGTCGCCGACCCATCTCCGATGATCCTGAGTCCGAGTTTGCGAATCGCTGCCTTGGCGGCGCGCGCCGTGGCCGGTGAAAAGAACTCGACCGTGAAGACGTCGGGGAGCAACTTCGTTCGGGGCAGCGTGGAATCGGTGGTCACGTCGAGGCGTGCGCGGTCGGGCAGATGACCGGCCCAGCGTACCGCCGGCAACGCGGCGATCGCCGCGACTTGCTCGGCTGTGGCGCGGACGACCAGCGTGAAACCCGAACGGGCATCGACGATCGACGCACCCGCGTTCTCGACGGCTGAGCGCCATTCCGGCTTGATCGGACCCACGAACTGGACGAGGTAGTGGTGCGGCCCGGCGCCCAGACGCCGGGTGCGCTGGTAGGCGGGATGGGCTGAAGGCCGCCCTGCGCCGGTGATCCGAGGCAGATTGGTGTCGATCGAGTCTGTCGCGGTCGGTCCGAGTGGAATCTCGTACTGCGCGGTGATGTCCTCGACGAGGTACCGCTCACTCAACTCTCGAGCCGTTGCCTCATCGACCTGTACCAACGCGAACGCGTCGTAGTTGGCTATCACGGTGTAGTCCCGCGCGAGCTCGGCCTGCTCAGACTTCGTCGCGATCACTTTGATCGTGCGATCCATATCCGACTCCCTCCACGAATGTTTGTCCGAAGCTGATGAGCGGTGCGAACCGCTCCGGCGAGTCCGGAGACTTGGCCTCGATCCACCGGCGTGCAGGTTCGTGTGTGTGTCGCAATGAGTAAAATGCCTTGTGAACCGCAAAGATTGAAGTTCTCGCACAGCACTCGGCCCAGCTCGGGATGGAGCTTCGAGTGCCAGTTTCGCATAGGTTTGCCGCTAGGTCGGGGGTGTTCGACGACGACAGCCTCATGTCACCGGCCGGGCGGGTGCTGGTGCCGGCCGAGCAGACGGGGCTCGTGGAGAAGGTGTGCATCGCCGAACCGAAGAACTGTGGCGCATCGCAAGCCACAGGGCCGAGTCGTCCGCGCATCGGTGCCTGAAAAGTTAACCACCGCAGTTTGATTGAATGATCGGTTCGCTCGACGCAAGTACATCGTGCGGACTGCTGCTGACGGGAGGATTCCGCCGGCACATCGTTTCGCGAAAGGACAACTCGATATGACACGGTCTGCCATCCGGCGCACTGTCGCGATGATCGGAGCGGGAGGCGCCCTTGCCGGGGCCGTTGTCGCGGGCACCGGCGTTGCCAACGCCGCCGACGTTCCTGCGTACGCCAGCGTCCGCTACGTCTTCTGCTCCGACGTGCAGGCAGGCAACGAGATCACCTACTACGACTCCCTCGGCAAGCGCGACGAGGTCGTCACGCTGACCGAGCCCATGGAGGGTGACCGGTGGTGCCGCAACGTCGACGTGCGGTTCGCCAGCGAATCGTTCACCTGGTCCGCGATCGCTCACACCGACGCCCATTACGCGTACGCCGCGATTTACGTGAACGGCAAACTGGTTGCCCGCGACGAGGACCGCTCGACCTACGGCTACGCCTCAGCGCAAGCCATGTGACCGGTAATTCACGGCGTCGCTGAGTTGTCCGTACACCGGCTCCCTGCGGAGTCGGTGTACGGGTACAGGTCGATGGCGGCAGCATCGGTGACTCCTGAATGCTGGTCAAAGGATCGTCTTGCTAGGAAAGCGGCGGTTGTTGGCCTCGAGAGTTGCCATCGCCATCGCCTTGGCTGGGCATAGCCGAGGCGGACATGCGACGTGGACCTGCAGCGCGCAGTGTGCCTGAGTGACGGTCATCAGAACTTCGGGCGCGGAGTGGTCTAGCGGCGCCAGTTCGGGTAGCAGTCGTACCCGACGACGGTGGACGACGAGGAGGCTATTGGGATCGAGATCGCCGGGAGCTACAGGCAGAATGCTGGCGAGCAGCACGACGGCGCCACCAGCAAGTGCAAGAACGCTGATGAATACCCAGAACACGTCACGCTCCTTGCGCCTGGTCGTCTGTAATCGTCAATAGGCCGTGTTCGGCGAGCTCCTGAATGGCGTGGCCGAGATCGAATAGCAGCATGAACTCCGCAGATTCGGCATCGGTGCGGTACAAGTCCAGCGAGTTGATCGGATCCATATCGTCACTGCCCCAACCGATGTCGGCCGGAGGCGGCAGCGAAGTCCTGGCGGTGATATCCGGTGCGTTGGCGTTCGGGCAGGCGGGAGTCGCGGCGTCCAAGCCTTGCCGCTTGGCCGAAGGTGATCACGGCCCAGACGTTGTCGGGGGTGCGACGGGGCAGGATGCGCAGCTGGTCACCGCGGCGGTAGAGCGTGGGTTGGGTCGTCATGAAGTACTCCGAGGTGCGGTATACGTCGGGCGCATAGTCATTTGGTGGTGGCTGACCTACGGTCGGCTCGCGCCCAGGTCGGGCGGCGTATCGAGAGAGTGGGGTTGTCATGGCTGTGGCCAGCGTTGAGCGGCACAAATTGATCGGCGACGTGCATTTGCTGCTCATCGACGAAAAGGGTCGAACTTTGTTCGGTCGGCGTGCGAACACGGGGTATGCCGACGGCGCCTACCACCCGCCGTCGGGGCATCTCGAGGCCGCTGAATCCGTAGTCGACGCACTCGTGCGGGAAGCGGCCGAGGAGATCGGTGTCGAGATCGCGCCGGGCGATGTCGAGTTCGTGCACGTCATGCACAACTCCTCATCGGGCGGGCGAGTGGCGTTCTTCTTCCGGGTCACTCGTTGGCAGGGTGTGCCAGAGAACCGTGAGCCTGACAAGTGCGATGCACTGAAGTGGTTCGGCGTCGACTCGTTGCCGACCGAGATGATCCCCTACTGTCGAGAAGCGTTGGATCGCATTGCTTCCGGGGAGGCCATGTCGGTGTACGGCTGGTAGTGGTCACGGTGGGGGCGCCGCCTCTCACGGCTGTCTCGACGACCCCACCGTTCCCCGGCCTCACTCAGATGAGATCCCACTGTCCGAGCAAGACGATCAGTTCCTCGAGTCGCTGCGGCGACATACGTTTTCTCGCGGCGGCTTCGAGGGATTCCTTGGTCGCGCCGTACTGCCACCACGACCGACCGGTTTTGGCGTCCATCACCAGGAATCGGTCGTTGATTGCCGGTCCGCGTAGCACTAGCGACACCGTGCCTGGTTCGGCGACGACGGCGTGGATGGCGCTGTGGTGTAGGGCGTAGCTGGCGCCTACCTGTTCGTGGCGCACGTGGATGGCGCGCAACGTCGAGACGTTGATGCCGGTGTCTAGTGTCCTGCACCTGAAATCCGTTGAAGATATTTAGCGAGTGATTCCAGGATCTCCTCCGCGGTTTTGCGCCAGACGAAGGGTTTCGGGTCGG
>NZ_JBHXNK010000059.1:0-12002 GCF_042719755.1 Nocardia sp. NPDC058519
CTTGCCGCGATAGCCTCGCGCCCCTTCGCGAAGCGGCCCTGTTATGTGGGCCAAGCCCATATCCGTTGATCTTTCGGCAGTTACTACCGGAACCCCAGGTCGGCATACGAGCACGCCGAATATGGGATGGCACCGGTCATAGCGGCCTAGCGCCGGATTCCGCAGACCGGGGCTTTCCGCCGGAAAAGTAGCTGGTCAGCGCTTTGCCCATCTCGCTAGCGCCGGATCTCGGGCTGATGCTCCTCGTATGCCAACCCATCAAATCAATGGGAGACACGCCCTAGTTGGCAGGAGGTGCCGCCCGCAAACATGTTCACGGGCGGCCCGGTCGCCTACCGGCGCAGCATCTTCGCCAGATTGAGCACGAATGCGCCCGCCGACAGCCCGGCGACGATGTTGCCGTCCCGACAGCGATGGCGACGGCGGTGGTGCTCGCACAGGTTACGGCGCTGATGTTGAACCAGTCGATGCGGTGCGGGGGCGGATCGCCGTCAGCAGGGTCTTGCTGCGGGATCCGCGGTTGCGTTCGGCATAGAACCCGGCCACGACTGTCCACAGTCATCTCCTGACCACGTTTGCCGATCGCGGAGATGCAGTGGGTTGGTGGGCCGGTGCCGGGTGTCAGCTTCGCGCCGAAGGACTAGAGCGAAACTGCGCCGACCCACCAACTCCAGGCACCGGCGTGAGCCGGGCTCCGCTGGTCGTAGTCCCGGCCCGACGAATGTCGGCTGACGACCCGGGGCTAACGACTGGAGACCTGGTGTTCGCCCACCCCGAATACCAGGTTCACCCGGTATTCGAGGCTCGCGCGCCCGAGGATTGCCCGCTCCGGTGAGCTGGCCGAGTACGCTGAGAGCCGCTCCGAGGTCAAGGGCAGACTGTCGATGCACCGTCCATGCCGATGGACGAGATGCTCGCTGTCATCGCACGCTGTTGTTGCGGGCTGTGCTCGAATTAGCTGGAACTCTGTCCAGGAGATTCGTGGCAGAAGCGATGGGACGCCACTGCCGCCGGTCGTGACGGCCCGCGGCCGACTTCGATACCCCGAACACCGCCGCGAGCTGCCGCATCGTGAGGTTGGTCCGCCAGTAGGTGGCCACCAACAACACCCGGTCTTCGAAACACAACCCCCAAGGTCGGCCTCGTAACGGCCGATCAGCCCCCTCGCGCCGCAACTGCGTGATCAGGCGAGCGATGGTGGCCGGCCGCAGCCCGGAGAACAACTCCACCATCACCGGGTCAGACACCGAGATCACCACCAGCGACACGATACCCGTTGCCGCTCAACGACTTACGGGACACCGCTTAGCGGGTTCAGCGCGGCGACACCTCGCCTGAGGAGGATCCTTGAACTGAACGGCGTGGCCGAATCGGAATCCTGGTTGCCTCAATGCTCCTTTCTCCGCTGCTTGCATGATGGCCGACCTGATCAATCGCGGTCGGATCGGACTCCGCACGCAGCTGGTTCGATGACTTGCATGGTGACGACGAAGCGTCCCGAGGTCTCGATGACGCTAGCTACGTGCAGTCCGGCAGCGGCAGCGACACGGTGTACGGCGTCAGTGCCGATCCGAGCCCACCGATACCACCGGCCGACACTGTGCGGCGTTTCCCACCGCAGGTATTCGCAGTGAATTCCGGTCGAGGGTGGGTCGACCTCGGCGACGACCAACCCGCCAGGGGCAAGGAGCTCGCGGGCCCGGCGAAGCGTGCGGACAGGCTCGCCGCCGAGCCCGACGTTGCCGTCCGCCAAGAGCACTCGCGCCCAACTGCCGGGGCCGGGTAACGGGCAGAACAGATCTTGGTGCAGTGCTTGCCCGCCCCGCCGGATTGTCATCTGCACCGCGACGGCGCAACTGTCGACCCCGAGCGACCGTGTGCCCCGAGCGGCCAGCGCGGCGGTGAATCGGCCCGGCCCACAGCCGAGGTCCACGGTGCGACCGGTACACAGACCGAGCAGCGTCAGATCGGCCAGCCGATCTGCGGAGGTGGATTCCTTGCCGCCGAGGTAGCGGCCTACCTGCAGCGGTCGGCAGGCGCCGGTGCGGTCGCGGATCCAGCATGGAAACCCGGCGAAGACCTGGCGGTAGTTCACTTCATTCGCCGACTCGGCTGGCGCGGTGTGCGCTCGGTGAGGTGGCGGTGCGGCCTGGTAGTTCCGCCGCGGTGGTCGGCCAGGTCCTTCGTCCGCCGGATGGGGCGCGGCTGCCCAGGTCACGCTGGAGGCTCCGGAGCCGACTCACAGTCCTGGCCAGGCACCGGGTCGGGGTCAGCGGTCAATGGGGGGTGCCAGTGTGCGCGGCCGCATGCGAGGGCGTAGGTGAATGCGCTGACACCGAACATGACAGCGGTCAGCAGCAGCCACCGCGTCAGGAAAGGCTGCTGGGTTTGCCCGGTCGCGGCGAGATAGGTCGTCTTCCCCTGTTCGAAGATGCCGGGGAAGAACAGCAGCAATAACAGACCACTACCCAGCATCGGAATCCGAATGTAGTTCACCGGCGACACCATTGGCCGCGGATTCGGCCGCCGACCGCGGATGGCGCGCCAGCCCGAGGTCAGCGTTCGGTCGATGAGGGCGTAGAAGGGGAACAACACCAGGTCGTGTGCGATGACCGCACCAAGCAGCCAGACGAGGATCGATTGCCACCACACGTCGTGGTTCCACAGAGTCTTCGGCCCCATGACGGCGATGACGTAGCCGACGAGGGCGAAACACGCCATTATGGCGAGCAAGTGCAAGGGGTGTGCCCCGTAGAAGCGCTTTACGCCGGTCACGATGATGGGCACGTCAGCTCCGGAACTCGATCGAGTGGACCCATTTGGTGTTGTGCACCCCGGGAAGCGCGGGGACGACGATGCGGGCGGGATAGCCGTGGTCAAGCGAGAGATCTGCTCCGTTGACCTTCAATGCGAGCAATGAATCGGAGTCCAGGACCTGATTGCTTTGCAGTGTCGCGGCACCGAACGGCCCGCCTTCTTCGAGGGAGATCACGTGCGCGGAGGATGGCGCGGAAACACCGGCGAGCGCGGCCAGATCGCGTAGGCGCACACCAGTCCAGGTTTGGGTGGTGGACCAGCCTTCGACGCACGCGATCGGTAGCCGCGCGGTGTGTTGATCCAAGACAAGGAGGGCGGCACGATCGAGAGTCCGGGTCGATGACCCAGCGGTCAGCGTCAGCCGCCACGCTGCCCCGGTGGCGACGGGGTCGATCCCGGCGGCGGTTGCGGTGCGATTGATCGGAAATCCGTTGGGGCCGCCTCCCGCTTCGCGACCTCGCGGTACCAGAAGCGCGGCGTGCCGGGTGAACCCCCCGATCGTCTGACCTACCGTCAGGATAGCTACCAGCAGTGACCCACCACCGACCAGTGCGAGCGCACCACGACGGCTGACTGTGGCGGGCACGGGATCCTCGGCAACCAGACCGTCGAGGTCGAGTGGTTCAGGACGGGTATCGGCCCGGGTAATTCGCAGTTCCCCGAGCAGGGAACGTGAGCGCAGGTGGCGAACCATCCAGGGCAGTTTGACGGCGACATGCACCAGGAATCCGGCGATGAAAACCCATGCTCCGAAATAGTGCGCGGTGTAAAAGCTGAACCCGAAGATGTAGTCGTACTGGATATTCAGCACTCCGGTGGCGATCTCGAACACGATGCCACCGACCAGCAGCAGCAGGGAGAGCCGTTCCAGGATTTGCGCGGTCGATCGGGCCGGCGGCCAGGTGAATAGACGCGGCATGACCGACCACAGCTTTGCCAGCACTACGGGGATGATGATCAGCCCGAGGCCGACGTGCAGACCCTGGGTGAGCTGGAACAGCCAGGACGGCCGGGTCGGCCAGTCGAAGTACGGTAGGTGCAACCATCCCACGTCCGCGGGGATGGCTTGACCGAACTGAGGTCCGTAGGCGATGTAGTCGAGCAGTCCGGTGACGGTGACGATCGGGATGGCTACCAGAAGCACCGCGCCGAAAACGGACGTCAGCCATGGCCCCCGCAGCGGGCTTCGCCAGGTCCGCGCTGTTGGCAGCAAGGGAGGCCGCCGCCGCCCGACCGCTCTCCACAGGCTGGCTGGGAAGCCATATGCCACAGCGTCAGCGGTTACATCTGCATCCCGCTCGGCTGGATTCACATGCTGGTCGGGTTCCTGCGCGTTGGAACCGTTCACGGTCATGAGCACCCCGTTAGATGTGGGCCGACACCGAAAGTGCTCCGCAAAAAGGGGCCAGGCCGATCGCCGGGTGATTCGTTGCGGAAGATTCTCTCCGCTACTTGGTGTTGAGGGTGATCGTCGCTATTCCGACCAGTAGGCCCGCCTTCACCGCGTCCGTGTTGAACGTCTTGTTCAGCAGTGCGGCGGCGTCTTCGGACACCAGGACGCGGGTGCCCTGCAGGATGGCGGTCTCGTCTGCGCCAGTCTGCAACGGCTGCAAAGTGCTGCCATCGAGGTTGAACAGGACAGCATGCGTCGCAGCGGGGGTTCCGTTGACGCTCACGTCCCCGTAGAGCAGCGAGGTGCCCGGGTCGATGTCGAAGTTGGTCAGCTCGACGGTGGTGTGCCCGGCAGCCAACGACAGACCGCTGCCGTTGTGCTTGATATCGCCTTGCACGTAGGGCTCGACAGTGCCGGGCGTGTAGTACTTCACGGAACCACCGGTGATCGGAAATATGACCGATCCACTGTCAAGTGTCGCGTGGCCGACAACTCCTGGCGTCAGTCCGAGACTGGTCAACGCGTCGGTGAAGCCCTTGTCCAACGCCACTGCCGTTGTCTTCCCGGTCAAGCCATCGATTTGAGCGGCCGGAGTTGGCATTGCTGTCGTGGTCATGGCGGTGCTGGCGCTGGTGGTCGTGGTGGTGCTGGAGCTTTCGCTGGAGTTGTCGTTCGTACATCCCACCAACGGAGTGAGCGCGAGCGCGGTGATCGCGGCAATCACGGCGGACTTGCGATAGTCGACCATGAGCTTCACCTTTCTCTAGGTTGACTTTTCTGGAATTCGGTGCCGACAGGAACTCGGATGGGGCATCATTTGAAATGAATTCCGAGTAGCTTCGTGGTGGTTTCGTTCGGAGGCGCACACGCCATCGGAGATCCGCGGGTCGCGGCCGAGCACTGGCCGTCTACGCCACCAAACCGCGCCGATTTCGGAGCGAACCGAAACCGCCACAGCTTTCAGAATCGGCATGGATCAACCCGCCCTCCGAAGAACGTCGACACAGAACAGGCAGCCCGACCTGACTCACGGGGGTTTGGCAAATTTGGGGTCATCGCTGTGCCACCCCGCCGCGCCGTCACCAACGTCTGGTCAGCGCATCCAGGGTGGGTTGGTCGAGCGATGGTCGCCGGGCCCGTCCGGATACATGTCACATCATGCGATTTCGAATGCCGTGGGATCTGGAAGTTTGGCACCGAATGAGGTTTGATAGATGCGGGAGAATCGGCCGGGCGCAGCGATATGGTGTCCTGTGATTGTGCTATTACCCCATGCTGGTTGGTGGGTGCAGGGAGCACAGCCCTGCTGGTCCTGCACCACCGTACGAGAAACCGCCGAGACGCCCCGCCCTCGGCGGTTTCGTCCATTTCTGGACGGCACGGACTGGTGGTCGATCCCGAGGCTGGCCATCAACTCTGGCGTATGGTCACTGCCCACCTCTCTGGCGTACGGTCACTGCCCACCTCTCTGGCGTATGGTCACTGCCCACCTCGCCAATCCTGGTGTAGCCGCACATCCCTGCCGCGACCGCGAGGATCGCAATCGCGAGTAGGGCCACCAATTGATATCGCCGCTGCGCCGACTGGCACCGTTGGTGCAAGGATATTCGTCAGTTCGGTATCCATAACCTCGACCAGCTGGCAACCGGTAGCGATCGAGGGTTTCCAAAATCGGAGGGAAGGGGGATACTGCTACGGCGGGCGCAGACGGCTCCGTCACGGTTTTTGGTGTGGAAACTCGGTTATCACACGAGCCGTCGTGCCCGCTCTATGGAACCCCAAGAGCTGCTGTCGAATTCGCATTGTCGACGCAGATCATAGGCGCACCGACTGAGACTGCCGGAGCCCTGAGCAGTCACCGGCCCGAGTCCGAGCCAGCAGCTCGCTCAGCTGATTGATCCGCATACCCCAACTCCAACGAGGGTCTCGGTCATGATGGCGCACCCTGATGGATCCGCGATTAGCGCTCGATGATGTCAGCGGACCGAGACTCCCACTCCGGCATCGCTTTCGGGCTCCGTGGTCGACTGCGGGTTCCCATCCTAACCCGGATTCGCTACGAATACAGCGTGGTTTGTTGTTTGTGACGTCCGGGGTGGGAACGACGCCCACAGAGAAGTCGCATGGTCGGGCTTGCTGTTCCCAGCCGCAACGATTCTGTCCGGGTCGCGGTCTGGGCAACCGCAGCACACTTGACCGCCTGTCGGCGCCGTCGTGTGCAGCATGTTTGAGGAGATCTCGTTGATGTCCCAGCTCTGGCACCAGATGAACAATCCCCTGCTGTATGCCATTCCGGTGTTTCTGGTGTTCGTCATCATCGAAGCGGTGGTTCTGCGGGTCCACGATTTCGGCGAGGTGACCGGGTACGAGGTCGCCGATGTGCGTACCAGCATCAGCATGGGTGCTGTGTCGCTGGTGTCGTTGTTCCTGCTCGAGCTCGTCTCGCTGGTGGCCTTCGTTTTCCTGTGGACCTACCTGGCGCCCTGGCATATCCGGGCCGATGTGTGGTGGAGTTGGGTGCTGCTGATTGTGGCGGTAGATTTCGCCTGGTACTGCAACCACCGGTTTTCCCACCGGGTGCGCATCGGTTGGGCCGGTCACCAAGCCCACCATTCCAGCGAACACTTCAACCTCAGTACCGCCCTGCGGCAGAAATGGAACCCGTGGTCGGAGGGGCTGTTCTGGATCCCGCTGCCGCTGTTGGGCTTCGAGCCGTGGATGATCTATCCGGCGTTCTCGATCAATCTGATCTACCAGTTCTTCACACACACCGAGGTCGTCGACAGGCTGCCCCGGCCAGTGGAATTCGTCTTCAACACCCCCTCTCACCATCGCGTCCACCACGCCAGCGACCAGCAGTACCTCGACACGAACTACGGCGGCATACTGATCTTGTGGGACCGTATCTTCGGCACTTTCCAAGCCGAGCTGCACCGACCCACCTACGGACTCACCAAGCCGGTAAACACCCACAACCTGCTCGAGCTCGAGTACCACGAGTACAGCAACATCATCGATGACGTCCGCAGCGCACGAGGTCTGCGCAACAAGCTCGGTTACGTCTTCGGCCCACCCGGCTGGCGACCCGAACGGTCCCGTGAGAAGACACGGGGTACACCGGATCACGGAATGAACAGACTCAGCCGACCTGAGCAGGCGGCGCCGTAACTACGCGGCTTTGAGTTGATCGGTCCAGAGCAGGATCAGGGCCGGTATGTGGGCGGTGATGAGTCCTTCGCGTTGGCCGGGGAGCGTGTCGGGCCAGGTGTAGCCGGGCCTGCGGGCGTGTTGGGCAATCCGCCCGGCCGCGGGGAACAACCGCAGCCGCAGCGTTTTCGGTTCCCACCGACGTGCGCGATGATCAGGCAAGCCAGGGTTTGGCACCATTCGGTCAAATCCAGCGCGAGAGCGACCAAATGAGCGTTTCCGAGTAGTCGGCGTGCCCCGGTCATGTCGTCCCGCGTGTCACCTTCGCAGCAACACCATCACAGCCGTCACGATCGACCCGATTAGCCAAGGACACAAGCTGACTCGACGCAACGCCTTGAATCATTCGAGCAGCGCGTTACCGCGTTCACCAGGCGCACGTAACCGGTTGTGAGCCTTGTTAGCCAGCGCATTTTCAGGAATTCGCTGTGTGTGAACAGTCCCTCCGAAACGATTCCCGCACAGGATGGTAGTGGTCGGAACGGTGCTGGTCGTCTCGACTCCCATGCGATCGCCCCGGATGACTTTTTCGCTCGGTGCTCTTACCAGCCGAACTTGCCTGACGCGTTTGCGTCACTCGGGTTCACTGTCTCGGAGAGTGCGCCGGGCTGCCGTTTTCACCATGTCTGCGACGCACTGATTTCGCAATAGCGCACTCCGTTGCCAGATGGCGCCGTTGCCATTCACGAGCGAGCGCTCCAGAGCCGCTTTGACTCGGTGGGCTTCCCCGAGTTCGTCGAGCGCATCGCGAATGTGGTCGAGTAGGAGTTCGATTTGCAGGGAAATCGGTACGGCCCGGGCCGTGTGGGGGTCGAGTCCATCGCCGATGAGACCGTTCCGGGCAGACATCCAGTTCGCGACGCGCAATGTCTCCACGGCGATCTTGGGTGCGGGATCGTCGCGGTCGATCGACCACTGTGCGGTCATGACCAGTGCCCGGGCCAGGATGGCTATCAGAGTCGTCTCGTCCACCGTTTGCTGGACGTCACTGACGCGGATCTCGACTGTAGGCAAATGAGAAGATGGTCGAATGTCCCAGTAGACCATCTTCTCGTCGAGCAGGCATCCGCTGTCGATCATTGTTGCGACGGTTGTGTCGTATTCGAGGGCGGAATCGAAGTAGGGTGGTGGTCCCGAAACCGGCCAGCGAGACCACAGGATCGTGCGCCAGCTCGCGTAGCCCGTGTCCGTGCCATTGTAGAGGGGAGAGTTGGCACCTAGTGCTAGCAACGTCGGGAGCCACGGACGCACGTGATTACATACTTGTACCGCTGTCTCGCGGTCAGGTGCGTCCACGTGTACGTGACATCCGCAGATCGCCTGTTCGTGAACCAAGGCCCCGAATCGCTCCGCCATTCGCCGGTACCGGGGCGTATCACTGATCGGCATGGGCGCCGGACCTATTGGGGACGTGCCGGTGGCGAGTACTTCGCTTCCATTGTCCAGCGCTGCGGCCGCAACTATCGATCGCATCTCCAATAGATGTGCGCGCAATCGCCGACTGTCCGAACATACCGCCGAGTTGGTCTCGATCTGACACTGCGAGAGTTCTAGTTGGAGCGGAAGACCGAGTTCCTCCGCAGTCGTCACAACCTGCGAGTTGCGCATCAGCGGCTGCCCGGTCGCTGGGTCGATCAGGAGGAATTCCTCCTCCACGCCCATCGACGGAATCGCCGCGATGGGTCGTGTGAGCCGTTCGGGTACGGCTGGGCGCGCGTGATCCATTCCGAAGTGCTCCACAGTTAGGGGACCGAACCGAGAGACACACGCACGCCCGAGGGTGCACTCGTTGACCACCCTGAGAGTCGTGATCCGCGTAGCACTAGTACCAATGCTTGCGGCCACCGACCACGCGCCCGGTCGTACCGAGCAGGAATAGGACCAATCCGATAACGATAAGAACGATTCCGATCGTCCAGAGGATCGAGATCCCGGTCAGGAAGCCGATTAACAACAATATCAACCCGAGCACGATCATGGCCGCACCTCATTTCACAAAACCTGAGCGAGAACGCTGCCAGGTAACTCCATTAAACACGCACCCCCCCAGCATTCGGAAGATGACGCCCTGCGACGCGGCACCACACGGTGGCGACCGGCCTGGCCTCGAGCTCGTGTGGGACTCCGAATCATTTCGGAGTCCCGTCCCGCGCCTGGCCAAGCCGCCGGGCGATCCGCGCACGACCTGCTCGCCTACGATAAGGTCACAGTGCTTGACCTGCTCACCTCCTCAGACCTGGCTCGCGACAACCGGGACCGCGCCCACCGCTACATCGAGAAGACCGCTCCGCGCGCCGGTTGGATGGCTGGGACGATCGCATGGGCGTCGGCGCATGGCCAGCGTGTCGCAGGTTCGCGCCCCTGGCAGGACACTCAAACATGGGCAACCGGAAACGCCTGGTCATCGCGGATTCTTATTCGATCTGACGATGCCGGTCGGCCGCCGGTACGGACTGGTTCCTGGTCCCATCTACTTAGCTGGTAGCACTGGCGACCTGGGGATTCTCCCCGGTCAGCTGGTAGTCGAAGTGGATTCTCCCGTGCCCCAGCCGTAGTAGAGGTCCATCCGATGCACACCGGCCACCGGCCGGGTGACCCAGTCGGAGGCTGCCGCGCTGGTGGCGGATGGGGCTCCTTCGACGACATCGAGGTTGCGGTACATGTTTGTCATCAGTTTGCTCGGCCGAGGGCTGCGCTCAGTGATGTGTGTGCTGATGATTGATGCCTCGTCGAGTTCGGCGTGCAGGACAAGCTGGCGGAACGCTTCGCGGACCCCCACGTCGCTCAATCGTCTTCGGGTATCGCGAACTGGAAATAGCGGGCGAAGTAGTCGTGATCGCTGATCCGGCAAGCAGCGGTAACGAGTCCGTCCTGCAGTTCGGTCTCGACGTGCATTCGTTGGATCGGGGCAGAACGAACGGGTAGTGGACGGGTTGCTGCCGAACCGTCGTCGCTTGTCATCAAACCTGCCATTTAATGTCTGATGTCGACCAACGACGTTCGTTGACGCCAACGCTACCAATGAATGTCGCCCACCCTACGCTGCGAACATACAGCATATCCGCAGTTCAGGGGCTCACAGTGTCAAGCGCACCCAACCCTGTTTGCTCTTGACAACGACACCACCCGTAAGCTACCCCGATGTGAGTACATGGAGTTACCCATGTACTCGCGACTGCTCGGCGTTCGTCAGTTTCCGGAGCTGCGGACGCCCAACAGGACGTCTTCCCACGACGGCATAGGTGCCTTGCCGCGCTTGGTTCGCGCAGGCTTCGGTGCGGGCTTCTCCGCGGCCGGTTCCTCGGCAGCGGGCTTGTCCTGCTGTGCCGCGGGCTGGCTCGGCGCCGCGGGAACAGCGGGTGCCGGGGCAGCAGGCTTCGGCGCTGCGGGAATCGGTGCCGTGGGGATGGGTGCGGCCGGAATCGCCGCCGTCCCACCGCCTGCCGCGACCTGACGCTGCTCGTAGTACTCGTCCACGTTCGGCGCCGGACGACTCTGCGGACGGGCGGCCGGTGCGGCGATCTGCTCGCGCGGACGCGGCTCCACCGGCGTCGGCGGTTCGATCACCGGTGCGGCGGCCGGAACCGGCGTCGGCAGGATCGTCGCCAGCCCACGCAGCGCGCGGCCGAAGTCGGGATCGATCAGGTCGTTGGCCGGATCGTCGAGACCGGACACCGAGCCGCCGTGCGCGTCGGGCTGGTAGCGCCAGTGCGCCGCGATCTCGGAGTGCCCGTGCCGCCACTGCAATTGGGCGACCCAGAAACCCTTTTCGTCTTTCCAGGCATCCCACTCGGCCTGTTCGATGGTGTGGCCGCGCTCGGCGAAGGCAGCGGTGACGATCTCGTGCAGCGTTTCCACCGAGGGACCGTCGGGGCGCACCGGGTGCGCCTTCTGCGCCAATTCGGCGGCGCGAGCACGCTCGAGCAATACGGGGTAGGCGAATCGTTCGACTTTGGATTCCGGCATCCCGGACTCTGCCGTGACCTGCTCGACGGACGCTCCAGCGCGAATACGGGCCTGGATATCGCGAGGACGCATAGTCGCCTCCGTTTCGATCTCGATCTGGCCGAATCGTGCGAGGTCGCCGCGCGCCGCCGCGCGGAGCTTGTCATCGGCGGGCAACCGGAACTTGGTACCGGACTCGGTGTCGCTGCACACGATGTGCGTGGAGTCGGGCGTCACCCCGATCACTCGAAGTTCACGCACCGTTACCTCCCTATCGCGTCGGCTACGACACCGCCCACTTTCCTAGACAGTAGTGCACATTACTTGGCCGCCGCAGCAGACACGCACGACTTAAATCGCACGCCTTGGCTGCCCAGGGGGCTAATCTGAGCGGCTCACCACACGAATTCCGCTTGTGTGCAGGCGTTTTGGTGATAGATCAACATCAAATCTCGGTACCGAGATCTGTCAAAACTCGGCGAATATTGCGAATGTGTGCAGTGTGAGACAAAGAAGGGCCGGGGGGGGGGGGAGCCGCAAAACATTCCCGCCCCCCGCCCGCAGTTGGGGTTTTATAAGTACAGCAACCACCACCCCGACCTAAAAAAGGGGGTCCGCCAAAAAAAAAAAAGGGGGAAAA
>NZ_JBHXNK010000060.1:0-10864 GCF_042719755.1 Nocardia sp. NPDC058519
TCGGCGGCGAGGCCGACGACACCGAGGCCTACCTCGATCCAGGAACCGCCCGAGATCGCGTCGGACAGGTCGGTGACCGAGCTGACCAGGCTGATACCGGTGGACCAGTCGGTGGTGTCTTCCTTCTCGGCGATCAGTGGGTTGGCGGCCATTACAGACCGGACTGCTGGGTCTTGAGCGCTGCGGCGTTGGTGGTGTCGCGGGTAGTGAAGGCATCCGCGACAGCGGTCAGGTTCGAGCTGGTGTCACCGAACGCATCGATCGCGGCCTGGATCGCTTCGATGCCATCGGTCTCGACCGAGTCGACGAACAAGGGCCCGAGGAACGCACACAGTTTCCCGAACGCGTCCGACGGCGCCGAGACGGCTTGGGCTGCTTCGAGTGCTTCGGTCAACCCGGAACCGGCCGAGGTGACGTTGGTGGCGTGGGACTTGATCTTGTCCGGGGAGACGCTCAGTTCCCCGCCCGCGCTTGCCATATCCGGTGCCCCGCCCCTCGTGTGATGCCACCCCGGGTCGGCGGGCACTCCCTGGCCCGTGACCTGCGGTGTCGAACCTGATCGAGCAGGTCTCGACCGCCGGAAGGTCCGGTACCTCAGACCTGCGGCACGCAGTGCCAATGGCCGAGCGTAGCGGATGTGGGCGGGTTGGTACGTGCGGTGAAATCGATGGAACCGGAAGCCTCTTCCGTGCGTCTAAGGGTGCAAAGGAGTGCCACTTTGTTGTCGCGATGGGGTCACACGGTTGATCCTGGCAAGGCTGTGGAGCTCTTACGGGATAGAGGCTCGCCACGGGGAATTGGTCGGGTGGTGTCGTAGGCTGTGCGGAACGACGGGGTGGCCGGGTGCGGGGAGCATTCTGGTGGCCGTGGGGTTGGTGCGGGCTCGGCCGGACGGTGTAGCTCGGTGATCGGGGAAGACGGAGGATGCTCGTGCGGCGACGGTCTGTGGTGGTGAGCGCGGTGCTGTGTGGCGCGCTTGCAGTGGCGGGATGTTCCAGCACAGAGCGCGGGAATGCGCAGCCGAGTACGTCTGTCGACCCGGCGGCGGCTACTGCGGCGCTGTGGGATCCGTGCAGTCAGATCTCGGATGGCACTCTCGTCGGGCTCGGATTGAAACCGTCGTCGGAGGAGTCTGGAATCTTCGGCGTAGAGGAGCCGGGATGGAAGATCTGCCGGTGGACAGAGGATGAGGTCCCGGCGAATTTCAGCATGGCCGTGTACTCGACCGTGCACGCCCTGGACGAGATCCGGACGAAGCCTGGCAACGTCGACTTCAAAGATGTGACAGTCGCCGGGCGAAGCGCTGTGCAGTACCGAGACTCGGTCCGCGCGGCCGACGAGTTCTGCCTTCTCGCATTCGCGACCGCCAGCGGCTTTGTTCAACTCGATGTCATCAATCGGAGCGCCCAGGCAAAACAGACTCCCCCGTGCGACCGCGCGAAATCCGTTGCCGAGGTGCTCGTTCCACTTTTTCCGAAGTAGTTTCACGAATACGGGGGTCTTTTGAGATGGCACCATCAGATGAGAAGTCGCGCTGGCAGTCCCTGAAGGACGAGGCATCAGCTGGTCGGCTGTATTTGGACCCGACCGTGGCAACGACCTGCCGTGACGCGAGCAACAAGCAGATCGACCTTTTCAACCAGCTGCGTGACTCACTCACGACGCTGTCCGTTGTGACAGGCCTCGGTCGTTTCACTGCCGCCGACGAACATGCGAAAATGCTCGGCATGAAAGCCATTGGTGGAGAACGCGATTTCGACACAGCCCTCAAAGAGCACATCGAAGTTCTCACGCTGATCCGCGACACCATCGAGATCTCGGTGAAGAAGTACGAGGACCAGCAAATAGCTCAAGCGCAAGCAACGAACGCGTTGGGCAACGGCTACTGATTCACCCCAGCCGCTGCCCAGTCCACCCGGCGGGCAGGTCACATCCGCTGCGGCGCCGCGATTCCCAACTGCCCCAATCCGACTTCCAGAGTGCGGGCAGTCAACTGGCACAATGCAATTCGATTTGATCGCATCGGGTCGTCAGCTGCGATGACCGGACACAAGTCATAGAAGCCGGTGTAGGCGCGGGCCAGTTCGAAGAGATAGCTCGCTAGCCGATGTGGCTCCAACGTGTCGGCCACCTCGGCGAGGACAGTGCTGTAGCCATCGAGGCACAAAGCGAGTTCCCGCTCGGCTGGTTCCATTGGTCCGGCGATATCCACGACCGCCGGGGTTGCGGCCTCGGCTTTGCGCAGGATCGAGCAGACCCGAGCATGGGCATACTGCAGGTAGACACCGGTGTTGCCGTTGAGTGTGGTCATGCGGTCCGGGTCGAAGGTGTAGTCCTTGACCCTGGATGTCGACAGATCCGCGTACTTCACCGCACCGATTCCCGCTTGTTCGGCGATGGCATCGAGCTCCGCCGACGACAGGTCCGGGTTCTTCTCGGCGACCACCGCACGCGCACGCCCGACGGCTTCGTCGAGCAGGTCCATCAACCGAACCGTCCCGCCCGCACGAGTTTTGAACGGTTTGCCATCCGGCCCGAGGATGGTGCCGTAAGCGACGTGAGCGACCTCGATCGCCTCGGTGAGCCAGCCTGCTCGCCGTGCCGCCTCGGATACCAGCTGGAAATGCAGAGCCTGCCGCGAGTCGGTGACATACAGCAGCCGGTCCGCGTGCAGTGAGGTGATGCGGTACCGGATCGTGGCCAGGTCGGTGCTGTCGTAGCCGTAGCCACCGTCGCGTTTGCGGACCATCAGGACCGCCGGCTTATCATCGGGTCCCTTGACCTGTTCGGACAGCACGACGACCGCACCGTCGCTCTCGACCGTGACGCCCTTGCGCAGTAGTTCGGTGACGGTGTCGGCGAGCTTGTCGTTGTAGAACGACTCACCGAAGTAGTCGTCCGGAGTGAGCAGCACACCGAGCCGGTCGTAGATCGCGCCGAATGCCTTCTCGGACTCCGCGACGATCTCCCGCCAACGGGTCAACGTGTCAGGGTCGCCAGCTTGCAGAGCGACCACACGAGTCCTGGCCCGGTCCGCAAAGCCTGAATCCGAGTCGAATTGTTTCCTGGCCGCCTTGTACAGGCTGTCCAGCGCCGACACCGAGCTGGTGTCTTCATCGAGTTCCTCTGTATGCCAAGCCGATTCGGGGTGCTCGTCGATGTATTGGATGAGCATGCCGAACTGTGTACCCCAGTCACCCAGGTGGTTCGCACGTACGACATCGGCGCCGAGGAACCCGAAGACCCGGGCCAGGCTGTCACCGATGATGGTGGTCCGCAGGTGTCCGACGTGCATTTCCTTCGCCACGTTCGGCGCCGAGTAGTCGATGACGACTCGTTGCCCGTCTTCGGCGGTGGGGACGCCGAGCCGGTCATCGGCCAGGCGCGCTGCGACGGATTGCCACACCGCTGTATCGGCCAGGGTGATGTTCAAGAACCCTGGGCCCGACACTTGTACATCAGCGATCACTCCATCAGCGAGATCGATCTGAGTGACGAGCTCAGCGCCGAGCTGCGTCGGCGGGACACCGACCCGCTTCGCCAACGGCAGCGCGACATTGGATTGAAAGTCGGCGCGATCGGAACGTCGCACTACCGGGTCCGCATCCGCCGCTTCCGGACGGACTCGGGCGATCGCCTCCGACACAGCGGCAGCGACACGTCCGAGCAGCGGCACAACACCGGCAGAGCTCACCTTGATTCCTCTCGATGGGGGATCGTGAACCCATTGTCGCAAGCACATCAAGCGGATATCAGCTGCTGCCGATCAGCGGCGACCCGGTCGCCGCAATCGATGAGACAGACATGACCTCGAACTTTGTGCATCAATTGCGCCGTGTCGTTTCCGGGTGCGGCACGCGCAATAGTTGTCACAGCGAGGCTGATCTCGAGTTGTCTACTCGACAGATCGCGTTTCCGAGAGGACCGCATCGATGGCGGCGCGGAGGTCGAACACCACCTTGTAGCGGCGGACCGATTCCGGTCCCGTCAGTTCGATGTCTCGGCCGGTAGCCCGCCATACATCACGGATCGAGCCGTCACCGAGTACCTCGTAACCTTCGGATTCGGCCCAGCGATTGACGTCGCGCGCACGTGCGGCGAGCGCGTCCGCGGCTTCGCCCCTGTCCCGAAACGCCTGGACGTCCTCCCAAGACAGGCCCATGCACCCTCCGCTCGACCGAAGTCCACAATTGACGATGCCGATCTTTGCAGAGTCGGATAGCCAATGACAGGGCTGGTTGGATGCTCTCCACACGAGTTCACAGAATTCGGTCACGAAGCCCAGGAACGCGCAGGTGCTGTCGGTGTCGCGGCGTAGTGTCACGCATATCGGCGTTGCGGTGACCAACCGGAGGTTCGCGATGGACGTGCTGCTCGGGATCGGAACACGTAAGGGTTTGTTTTTGGCTCGTAGCCGGGATGGGCGGGCCAGTTGGACTGTGTCGCCGCCGCAGTTTCCGGTGGCTGATGTGAAGGCTTTGGCGATTGATACTCGGCGGGAGACGCCGCGGGTGCTCGCTGGGGTGTTGAACAGTCATTTCGGGCCGACGTTGGTGGTCAGTGATGATCTCGGGGAGACGTGGAGTGAGCCGGATGATGCTCCGCTGAGCTTCCCGGAGGACACCGAAGCCGCTCTGCAGGGCGTTTGGCAGATCGCGCCGGCGACCGATGCCGAGCCGGATGTGGTTTATGCGGGTGTCGAACCTTCCGCGTTGTTCCGGTCGGCTGATCGTGGTCGGACGTTCGAGCTGGTCAGGGGGTTGTGGGAGCATCCGCATCGGCCGCAGTGGGAGCCGGGTGGTGGTGGGTTGGCTTTGCATACTGTGCTGCCGCATCCGGTCGATACGCAGCGGGTGGCGGTGGCGCTGTCCACTGGCGGGGTGTATCAGACTGCCGACGGTGGGGAATCGTGGACGCCGACGAACAAGGGGGTCACCGCGGACTTCCTGCCCGGTGAATTGCCGGAATGGGGGCAGTGCGTGCACAAAGTTGCCCTCGATGCCGAGTCGCCCAGCACCATGTACCTGCAGAACCACGGCGGTGTGTTTCGGAGTACCGATGCGGGTGTCAGCTGGCAGTCGATCGACGGCGGCTTACCACCGTCGAATTTCGGGTTCCCGATCGTCGCGCATCCGCGTAAGCCGGGGGTGATCTACACCTTCCCGCTGGTGGCGGACATGGAGCGCTTCCGTTTCCCGCCAGATGCCTGCTGCGCGGTGTATCGCAGTGAGGACGGCGGCGAGACGTGGTCGAAGCTGGACGATGGACTCCCCACTGTCCCGTTCTGGGCTGCGGTCATGCGCGATGCCATGTGCGCCGACAACGCCGACCCGACGGGGATATATTTCGGCACCCGCAATGGCGAAGTGTATTGCAGCGCAGACGAAGGCGACCATTGGCAGCTCGTTGCCGACAAGCTGCCGGACGTACTGTGCGTGCGCGCCG
Organism: Nocardia sp. NPDC058519; assembly: GCF_042719755.1. NCBI lineage: Bacteria > Bacillati > Actinomycetota > Actinomycetes > Mycobacteriales > Nocardiaceae > Nocardia > Nocardia sp. NPDC058519. The sequence goes on from NZ_JBHXNK010000060.1 coordinate 5,446, forward strand.
CGGTCATCGGATAGCGCGATGGCTCGCGTCTGCCTGCCCTCCATGCTCCGCCCTTACGTCGACGGCGCCAAGGAACTGGACGTCGACGGTGCGACCCTGCAGCAGGTTCTCGATGCCCTGCGTGAACGATCGCCCGGTTTGGAACGCCGACTGCGTGACGAACGCGGGGCATTGCGCAGGTACGTGAACTTCTATATCGACGGTGACGAATGTCGTCTGCTCGACGGCCAGGACACCGCTGTCGGTGCACGAACCGAGGTGATGATCATTCCATCGGTCGCTGGCGGATGACCCGCGTTCCGTTGGGGCGCAACGATTTCCCGCCTACCGGAAGTAGGGCGTGGCCTGCACCCAATGGAACCCACGTGAGACAGCCGGGTACTGCGCGAGGTCGACCTGATCCAGTTGCATTCGCACCGGCTTGCCGCCGAGGGTGCCCTCCAGAATCAGCCGATCCGATTGTGGCTGAACGTAACTGAATGTCGCGAGCTTCCATTGGTGCGCTGTGTCTTTCGACAGCGTGATGGTGTGCTGGTCGGTGTCGATTCGAGCAGGGAAGGAGACGAGTGAATCATCCAGCCGCTGCATGGTCATGCCCTGGGGGATATCGAAGATGATGCGGCGGAATCGTTCAGTGACGCTCGGCATTCCGCTGGCAGGCGATTCGCTGAAGTCGACCAAGGCGGGTACCTGCTCGCCGGCGACCGAGAACTCGGTGACGTTCCAGATGCCGTAGAGCGGCGATTTGGGCCGTGCGTTGCCGTAAGTGTGCCAGCCGTCGTAGGCCTCGACAGTCGTGGCGCACAGCAGCCACACTCCGATCAGCGCCTGGGCTGCCAACAGGATTCGGTTGCCACGCGGCGTGGGCAACAGCGGCGTCGACGTTCGAGCTTCGACGGCCTGGCCGAGCATCGCCCGAACGATGCGGATGATGTCGGGTGCGGCCAATACCGTTGCGTACAGAAACAATTGCAGGGCGAACAGCTTCACCGGCACATCGAAGGCGAGATTCATCAGGAGCACCTGCATCGCCACGATGACGGCGAGTACAGACCCGAGGCCCGCGGTCATCGGCAGGATCAGCAGCAGCGCCGCAACGACTTCCGCCGCACCCAAGGCCATCTCGTATGGCTCCGACAGCGACGACTGTGCCCACAGCACCGCCATCGGGCTCATATCGCCGAACGGTTCGACCAGCCGCTCGAGGTTGAACGACATCTGCGTCGGCAGCACTTTGATCATCCCGTACAGCAAAAGGGCGCTGACCAGCGAAATACGCAGCAGCAGCCGGAACCACTCATACAGTCGCGCGTAATTCGGGCGACGCCGGTCGAGGACCGACCAAATGGCGGTGACCGGTACGGCGACCAGGACCAGGGTGAACACGGACACCCACTTCGCCGCGGTGTCTCCGCTGCCGGTGACCGTGTAATCGATGGGTACGTCGAAGAGGTGGGTGCCGATCCAGTCGGTGATCGGGTGCAGCGCAGTCCATTTGCCGACCTCGCTCACCACCTCCTGGGATACACCGGAGGTGCGGAGCAGCGTGTGCTGCAGCCACACACCCGCCATTCCGACACCGATCACCACGAATCCGAACCGGAAGAGAACGCGGATCGCCGGATGCCACCGATCGACCTGCTCGATGTCGCCGCGAACGACCTCGGGCTCCCGCTGAGCCAACACCCCTGAAACCATCCATCACTCCTACGATCGAGAGCCGTACGGGTGACGCTATGGCAGCCGGCGGGACCGGAAAATCCGGCAATCTCGTTGCCCCGAATGCTCGGGGCGGCGCGGGGTTACCGCAAGAACGAGTCCACTCGGTTCGTCGCCGAACTTCCCATGCCCATGATTCGAAGTCCGAAATAGCTGATGAGCACGACCACGGCCACCGTCACCACCAGGACCGACGCGGCTGCGACGACGGGCGCGATGGCGATCAGCGAAACGCCGAGGATGACACGGTGAACAATCACGGTCGGGGGGTCGAACCGGTTGAATCCCCTGGTGATGACGGCGTCGACGATCAGCGCCAGCGCGCAGACGATGAGCAGTATCTGTTGTGCGAGCGGGTCGGGAAAGTGGGTGATCTTGGAGTAGAGGGATGCGGGGTTCAGCTGAGGCGCCAGCCAGATGTGCAGTCCGCTCGAGACGACGGAAACTACCAGCAGCCACCACGAAAAGGTACGACCACGATTTCGCCGGGGGGGCCGTGCGGCCGGGTAGTAGTGGTGGTTTTCCATCCGCTGGTTCAGATCACCGCCGATATAGGCATGGGAGACCTCCATGCCCGGCAACCGAGGTTCGTGTGGGTACGACATATCAACTGCCGCCCTGAGTCATGTTGAGATTGCCCTTGATCTTCACATCCTGGACAACCTGAGCAAGCGGATGCGCGCTGCCGATGTCGGCGGAGCCGTCGATTTCGGCGTTCCTCACCTGTTGCTCACTTCGCGGTGGCTCGCTCGGCGCGGCGGTGAGCCAGATCTGCACGATGAGACCGAGCACCAACAGCACCACACCGAAGGCGACCCATCCCGCCGTCCGGTTGTCGGTGAAAATCGCAGTGGCGATGTTGACCACCGCCGCCACCGCGACAGACGCGGTCGCACCGACAAGTCGTCGCCCCCATGCTTCCATGTCGACCTCCGAAATCTATAGTGCCCGACCTACCGGGCTATCAGTGTTATCGAAACCTGTTGGTACCGAAGAAGAATCAGTCGTCGTATCGAATCCTGGGCGGACGCGGAATCGGTTGCGTCAGTGTGTTGTCCCCGAAATCAGGCGGCGGCTGCCGGTGGGTTTGGGTAGAGGTTCGTGGTTCGGGTCGAAAACCGTCGCCGGGCAAGGAATTGTGGGGCGGCACCCGATTCGATGCTCGCCGAGGTTCGTCCGCTGTCCATGGCGGCGTCAGATTCGCGTCCCCGACCAGGGCGCCACGCAATTCCGCTTCCGCGGCACGTTCGGCGGCGAGCACCTTCGTATTGGAGGCCTGAGCGAACTCGCGACGAGCCTCGACCTCGGCGTCCGCGTCGGCTTCGGCGCTCAGCTTCTCGTACAGCGTCGGTGGTCCGGTCAGCTGCATCAACTTCACCAGCACCGGAAGCAATTCCAGCGACAAGAAGAGCAGGAACAGCATGAGTTGGGCTCGCCCGAGACTCGGCCTCGAATCACTGAGCGAGTCGAGCGCTTCGATTCTGGCGAGCAGGCCATCACTGTTCGCCGACCGGGAGCGGTAGTTGGCCATATCGCGCTCGCGATCGGCGATGAGTCCGTCCAATATAGGCTGACGGCGGCTGATCTCGGCTTGTGCGGCGATCGCGTCGGCGCCCGCGGTAGACGTTGCCTGCTCCTGCGCGGATTTCAAAGCGGCATCGGCGATGCCATATTCCTGTTGGGCCGCCACCCGCCGGGCTGTCGCGGCAAGTGCGGCCGGCCCGTTCGCACCTTCGACCATGCTTCCGCACGTACCCGCGATCTCGCAGGCCTCGGCATCCAGCTTGACCTTGACGTCGTCCGATGCGGCATCGAGGCGCTGCTGCGCTTTCTGCACCGCCGGATTACTCGCGATAGCCCCAGGATCTGTTCGTGCCTTCGTCCGCAGCTGGTCCAGCTCCTGCTGGAGCACTGTGATCGACGCGTATTGGGTGTCGATGGAATCCTTGTAGTCCTGTTCCTTCTGCTGCTGCTGAACTTTGACCTCGGTGAGAATCTCCGACTCGAAAATGCGCAGCACCAACGGTGTCGAGATCACCGCGCCGAGCAACAATGCGAGCACCACCCGGGGTATCGCCGCATAGAGGTTGTTCCGAAACGCCTTGTGCCGATGCATCCCGACGACGAGCAGTCGGTCTAGGTTGAGAATGACCACGCCCCAACCGATGCCGAGCAGAATGGCAGCCCACAGCGGGGCGTGCACGGCCATCTGCAGTGCGAAGGCAGCCGAGACTGCGGCGACGGCAGCAGTGGTGAGGAGCACCCCACCCATCGACAGATATTTGAATCGATCCGACGGCGCTCGCGCGAGAAGGTCCTCGCGAACACCGACCAGCGCTAGCAGCCATCGGCTGAACACTATGACACCCCTCGCCCACAATTGTTGTGCACCAACATATTTACTCGATCGCCTACCACGACAGCTCCGCCCGAGTGCCTGCACGGATCTCGTCGTAGCGGATCAAGGCTCGACCCAGCCCTTGGTCGGCGGACTCGAGTAGGGATTGCGCGTCGGCCAATGTCTCGCCGACACCGGCCAGCACGCCGGCGTCGGCGACGCGGGACAGTCGGGCGAGCAGATCGCGGTCGACGTCGCAGTGCGCGGCCAACGCCGCGGTGCGCACCCGATGTTCGCCGCGTAGGACGTCGACCTTGCGTTCCGCTTCGAGGTATTCGCGATTCAGGTCCGCCCACCGCGCCTCGAGCACGCGCAGCTCATCGATTGCCGCACTTGCCCGTTCGGTGAGCAACGCCTGGCACTGCGCGCTGAGCACCACGACGTTCTCGGCGGCATCGAGTACGGCCTGTTCCGCGCGCTCTGTGTCGGCGATCAACGCCTCGTTTCTGCCGAGCAGCTTTTGCTGCTGCTCCCGCAGTGCCGGTAGCTCTGCCGACAATGCGCGCAACCGGTCCAGCTCGGCGAGTCTACGGGTGATCCGCTCGTGCTCAGCCCCGAGCACGATCAACTCGTCCTCGGTCGAGCGCAGGGTGTCGTAGGTTCGCCGTGCACCGGCGACTCGCTCGGCCGCCGCGGTCAGCGCCGCGGTCTTGCGGTCGAGCGTGCGCGCCACCGCCGGGCCGGCCAACGCCGCGTCGACCAACACCGGTACCTGCTCGACGAGCTCGTCCACTCGGGACAGCGCGTCGTCGACGGCGATCAAGAGGTCGAGTGTCGACGGGTCACTGCCGGGCACCGAGGCACTTGCCGCCACGACGGCAGCCATGGTCGCCGCGGACCCCGCGATCGCTTCCCCCAACGCCTGCAAAGCCGCGTAATCGGTCATCGGTCACGACCTCCGGTCGGGTCGACCAGCACGGTCATCACAGCTCCAGAATCGTTGTCGTGCAATCGTATCGCGCCGTACGGAGAACAGCGCGTCGCCACGGATACCCGATAGCGGCCGGGTGTCACAGCGATCGAGGCCTCGGTCGCGGCGTCGAGCCATGGCCCCTGCTGTCCAGGCCGCACCCGAATCACAGACGAAGCCTCATAGGTCTCGATGCATTCCAGCGCGATGGCGGTTCGTTCGGAGACCGGCGCGGGGAGAACCACCTGCTCGAGCAATCCGTGAACGACGCGATGGGTCACCACACCGACTGCGTGCGGGTATGCGCCGATGACGCCGACCACCCCCGATGCGATCCGCGCGGCGCCCAGTGCCACCGCGCCCGGTGCGACCTCCCGGACAGCGGCGACCAC
>NZ_JBHXNK010000061.1:0-9348 GCF_042719755.1 Nocardia sp. NPDC058519
TTCAAGGGTCACGCGGTGACCTCCCTATTTCCGGCTACGACACGCTCGGACCTGGTCCGATGGTCGGGCCGTACACCACGCTATTGGACGCAACCCCGGCTCGGAAACTGTTGGGCGTAGATCGTCCCCAGGCGCGTTCCGTAGCTGGCACCGAGGAACGTCAACTGCTCGTCGCCGAGCACCGCGCGCAGGACATCGAGATCACGTGCCGCGTTCTCGGTGCTCATCTGTCCCAGGACCTCCATTCCGCCGGTTCGTCGAGCGCACTGCTCCAACACCGACCGGGCCGAGTCGGCGGTCCAGGCCAGCGCACCAGCGGGGATCCCAGAAACGATCGCGTCGTCGTCACGTTCCTGGTCGGTGTAGCAGTCGATGGCCGGTCGCGAGGTGCCGACTCCGCGGGGATCCATCGACACGATGTCGAACTGTTGGCGAGCTGGGCCGTCCGCCCAGGAGTCGGCGACCGCGGTCACGAAACCCACACTGGGTGCTCCTGGTCCGCCGGGGTTGACCACGACCGATCCGACTCGGTCGGTGCCGGTGGCTCGGATGCGGGAGATGCCGAGTTCGATGGCGGGGCCGTCGGGGCTGGAGTAGTCGAGCGGCACCTCGAGTGTTGCGCATTCGACCCGGTCATCGTCGATGCCTGTGGCGGTCTGGTCACATGGGGCGAAGTCGAGTGTCTGTGACTCGTAGCGCGCCGGTGCGGGATACGAGGAGTTCGGCTCCTCCGATGAGAGTGTGCCGCAAGAGGTGACGGTCCACAGAGCGGCTGTACTCACTGCGGCGGCTTTCAACAGTGCAGTGCGGCGACGCTGATGACGCCCGTGTCGGTGAAAATCGCTGTCTGTCACGAGAGATTCCTATCGAAAGGGTCGGCGTGGAATGGACGAGCAAGAGTCCGGGACGGGGATGCGTGAGCGCTGCGTGGAATCTTTACGGTGGGCAGCTCTCGGGTTCACGTGCGAGTTCCCCCGCAGGCCGGTGACTAGTTCGCGAAATTGTCCAGCCAGCTTGTGCGGATGCGCAGAGCGCGTTCGATGCTGCCGAGGAAGGCAGCTACACCGATCGCGATGTTTGCCGCGAGCGGCAGCCGCCGCGGAGACTGCACCCCGCCGACGAGCTCGCGTACCTGCGGAATGCTGGTGATCGGCTCGACCAGCTGTAGTAGCGCGACCAGCATCCCGACCAGAACGGCGAGCGTGGCGAGGGCGCCGAGGATGCGGCTCAGCTGTGGCCGGTTCTCCTCGAGCCTGGCCCGACGACCTTCGGCGGACGCGGGATCGGGCACCAGCATCGTCTCGTTGCCGTCGGTGTCGACGAAGTGGCAACGCTTGAGCCCGAACCCGCCCATGGCGACTTCGATGGTTCCGTTCTCGACGGAGAATCGGGCGGGCATACGGGAGACAGCATGTTGCAGTCCGTTGCGGTACAACCGGGCACGTACTTCCCCGTCTTTGCCGTCGCCGAGCTGTCGGACGTCGACCGTGTACTGGGTGGTGCCGGATCCGGTCGGTACGTCCACAGCGAGCTGGGACCTGCTGAGGACCTGCCACCACCGAAAACGTGTGAGGGCTCGGCCGTCGCCGGGTCGAACTCGTCGCTCGGCTCGTCGTTCACGCCAGCTTGTCGCCATGACTACACCCCAAATTCATTAGTACAGTGTGATAGTGCGTTTTCGACGTTAGCACGCTGTACTAGTACTGTCAGGGTCGGAGGTGACGATGGTGCCGAAGAGTGAGCCCAGGACCAGGGATCGCATTTTGATTGCTGCCGCGACGATGGTGTCCGAAGACCCGGGTGCCAGGCTCAGTGTCCGCGCGGTCGCCGCGCGCGCGGGTGTCAGTACCGGTTCGCTGCGGCACTTCTTTCCCACGCAGCGGGCGTTGATAGACGAAGTCGCAGCAGGCATCACCGGTCTCTTCGCGAGTGCGGACGTCATCGAGGACACCGCCGTGCCTGCCGAGGATCGGCTGCTGGCGTGCATGCAGCAGGTGCTGGCCGCCACGGGCGCGGGGGAACAAGCGCGACATGCGTGGCGGCATACGCTCGAGACCTACGTCGGCTCGGAGCCCAGTGCTGATGCCATCGACACCTACCTTGCCTTCAGCGCGGCTGGGCTGCGGCGTACCGAGCACTGGCTGGACGTGCTCGAGAGAGAAGGAGTCCTCCCGCCGGGAGACAATGCCCAGCGGGCTGCCTACCTCAACGTCGTACTGGACGGTTTGGCCATTGCTCGGGCGCTACCGACCGGCGCCGCGCGAATCCGCTCGGAGACAGACACACTGCGATACGCCATTTCGGTGCTTTTCATACCGCACCCACACCGCAGGGCTGCTTCGACGGGCGAAGCTGATCTGTAGTCATCGTCCTGAGCGCCACGTTGGCCTGTAGTTGGCCCGTAGGGTCCAGATCTGAGAAATCCGGCGCTTAGCGAATTTAGCTGTGGCAGTAAGTGATTGAGTATCTGATCACTGGTTGGGGAATCGGTCGGCAAGTTCGGCGCGGGCGCGGGCGGATGGCGAGGTATTCCTCGTCGGTGAGGTCGATGGTGAACTGCATAGCGACCAGCACGTCTTCGAGGGTTTGGACCCTGGGTGCGCGTTCGCTGGCGCGGAGCAGTCGGATGAAACGTTTGAGGTGGTCCATGGCCTCGGTCTGGTCGCAGCGCCACAGCCAGGCGAAAATGCCGCCGAAGTCGTCTCCGACGTGCAGCAGCCCTCCGTCAGCGGCCCAGCTGTAGGGCGAGTGTGCGACCAGGTAGGAGAAGCAGGTGTCGAGCAGGGCCTGGCGGATTCCTGGTGGAACGTCGGCCGATACCGACATCAGGACGGCTTCGGGTCGGCGGTTCGCGCCCACGTACACCCGCCGGGTCGGGTTGGCGGCCACGTGCTTGATCATCTTCGTTGCCTCGGCGCGAAACTCTAACGCCGCGCCGCGTCAACTGTCCAACCGACTCGTCGGCGTCCTTCATGGCTGCCTCAAAACCGACACCCTCTATAAAGAAAAGACGGCGTGGCCCGAGGCTCCCGAGAATGTCACTGCTTGACATTCAAGCTCCTGGAATGTCTCTCGCGCTGTTCGTATTACGGAAACAGGTGAGTGGAATTCGGGCACCGGAATTTGTTTTCACGTTCCGCTTGACATCTACCCCGGTATCGAGCGTCTATGGAAACGGGAACGACACCGCCCCGGGGGATTTCGCCGCCGGTCGGTGTGGTTTTCCGTCCCGGCCGGGACATCACTCGAATTCACCGAACCCCATTGTTGGAGGGACCTGCCATGTCCAAAAAGAAGAACACCACCACCGCGCGCCCGGTATCTGCCGAACCGGCCCCTGACACCGGCCCTGCTGCCCAGGACAGCGTTTCGGGGGTGGTGGGTGTGCCCGTGTTGCGTACCGACGCCGACCGGGCGTTGTGGGCGGTGTTGGGCACCCACCCCGGTACCACGGCCGCCGTGTTGGCGGACGCGGCCGGGATCGGGGCGTCGACCGCGCGGCGCGTGCTGGTGGGGTGGGAAACCGTTGGGGCCGCACGGTCCCACAGCGATACCGCATCGCCCCGGGCCGCCAAAACCTGGACCACCGCCGAACCGGCCGCGCCCGATGATCAGGCAGCACACCCCGACCCCGTGTCGTATACGGCGGTCGCTGCCCCCACGGGCGACGATCCCGCCGACCCCGCCCCGGTCACCCCGGCACCGGTCGATGACGTGGCAGGGGCCGAGCGGGAGTCGGTGGTGCGGTTGCCCGCTGGTGCGTTGCGGGGACAGGTCGAGGACTTCCTGCGCGATCACCCCGACGACGACTACTCGCCGCACCAGATCGGCAAAGCCCTCGAACGGTCGGGCGGTGCGGTCCACAACGCCTTGCTCACCCTGACCAAGGCCGGGACCGTTCACCAGACCAGTACGGCCCCTAAGCGATTCACCCTCGCTTCGGCCTGACCGGGCGATGCCGGGATCCCCGGAGTGCCTACCTCCGGGGAGTCCGGCACCGCTCCCACAATCTATCTCTTCCGAAAGGTGCTCGACATGTTCACTACCCCTTCCAACTCGGCTGCTATCGCGGCGGAGTTGCACCGTGTGTTCGTCAGTTCTCCCCATGCCGCCGACAGCCTCGAGCTGTGGCTGGCGGTCGCGGCCGAGGCCGAACGCGCACTCGGCGTACATGTCCCTCCGGCGCTGGTGCCGTGGGTGCCGATTTTCGTGCGCTACCGGCTGTTGCGTACCGAGGGCGAGTTCTTCCCGTACACCGGCTCGACCCGGATCTTGACGGGGCCGTTGACCGGCACTACCTATAACAACTCCCACCACGCCGCCCGCGCGGTCGTCGGCGCGACCCCGGTCGCGCTGCCGCCTTACGCCCGGCGTGGTGACGTGACCGACACGGCCGAAGTGCGTAGACCGGTGCCCTCGTGGAGGTTCCGGGCCACCGGAACCCAGGCCGCGAAAACGCCGCGCACCCCGCGAATCTCCTAACCCGCCTACACGCTGAAACGGTCGGTGTGGCCGAGCATTCGCTCGGCCACACCGACCGTTTCGCTGCGCCGTGCGTGGGTTGTGCGGGGCTATAGGGTGCCGTCGATGGCAGTCCGATCCGATCCGCGCAATTCATTTGAGGCCGCTTTTGACATTCCCGGCAATTTCAACCGGCCGAGCCAACGTTCTCCTCACGTCAATTAAAGGCAAGATAGAATTATCGTCATCTCGACTGGATCTATTCGACCATTCTCCCTCGCGAACCTTTTCCGCGAGTGCCGGTTTTTCGATATTGGCGAGTGCTTGATCATGGTTTCGGGATTGGACCGAACGAGTGCCGGTTCAGCGTCTCCGCTGTGGGCAATTGGTGGGGTATCGCGTGGGGAAACTGGTGGGGCCGTGCGGGGACCGGTCAAAACGCCCCACCCCGGCGCGGCATATCCGCAGCTCGGGGGGTGTATATCCGCGCGGATATAATCCGGGATTATCTATACATACAAAGTGTATAGACATCCGTGGCCGGGGCGTGTCAGCAATCCTGGCAGGTCGGCGGGTACCTGTCCTAGTGTGCCGATCTGGTGTGTCCGGTCGTGTTCTCGTCCGCTCTGTCGCGTGTCCATCTTTTTACTGCCGGGCTTGATTGTGTGTTTTTCGGTGCCGGAGTGTCTGTGTTGTGCGCGTTTCATTCCTTTCTTGCCTTGTCGAATGCATGAGCTCGCGGACGGATTTATTGGAATTGGCGCATTTTCGGGGTTGTGAACCTGTGGTGAGTCGAGCTAGTGTCGAGTCGTTCCCGAATTCAACCGGGAGCATTCGTTGAATTCCCGTTGACGCCGTTGATGGCGTGAGCCCTATCCGAATGGGCTCGAATGTTCGAGGAGATCGAAATGACTGTTACTGCCACTGCCGCCGCTTCCACTGCCGCGCCTCGTCTGGGGAACGGGGAATTGCGGGGCATGGTCGCGGACATCCTTGCCGGGGACCCGGCGGCGGAGTTCGGGCCGCGCGATGTCGCGAAAATTCTGGGCCGGTCCTCCGGCGCGGTCGGCAACGCGCTGAAAACTCTCGCCGCTGCCGGGCTGGCCGAACAGTGCGGCGACAAGCCGCTGCGGTTCCGGGTTACTGCCGCCACCGCAACCGCCGCCTCCGGTACGCCGACCCCGTCCGCCGCCCCCGCCCCGGCTACCGGTACCCCGCGCAGCCGCCGCGCACCCAAACCCGCCCCGGCCACCGCGCCCACAGCGGCCCCGACCGCTGCCACCCGCACCCCGCGCCGCCGGAGGGCTGCGGCCCCGGCACCCGCGCCGGTTCCGGCGGCCCCGCAGGTGCTCCCGGGCGGGCAGGAGTACCGGGTGCGTGAGCTGGGTGGGCGTGCCGATGTCGAGGTGCTGGCCGCGATGCGCGAGGCCGGGCTGGCGGTGCTGCTCTACGGACCTCGCGGAGCCGGTCGATCGGCATTGGTGGCGGCCGCTCACGGCGAGGTGGTGACCGTCCACGGCGAACAGGGGCTCACCCTCGCGCAAGTGGTGGGCGAGGCGGTGCCTAACCCGGACGGCACCGTCGTTTTCGCCGAGGGACCTTTGGTGCGGGCGATGCGCGAGGGCGCGGTGTTGTTCGTCGAGGACGTGGCCGCGCTCCCGGGGGCGGTGTTGGAGGTGGTGGTGGCCGCGATGGAAGGCCGCCGCGAGATCGTGGTGCACGACAACGGTGGTGAGGTGGTCAAAGCCGCGCCGGGGTTCGCGGTGGTGGCCGGGCTCGATGCCACGGTCGCACCGGAAGAGTTGGCTGCCCGGTTCGCGTTGCGGGTGGTGGTGGGTTCTGATGACGAGCTCGCCGAAGCGCTCGGGGCTGATCCGGGTGTGGTGCGGGTGGCGCGCGAGCTGGCCGCCCGCCGCGACGCCGACGCGGGCGAGGCGGGGTGGGTGCCGCCGCTGCGGGAACTGATGAACTTCGCGGTGATCGCCGCCGCGACCGACACCGCCACCGCTGCGGCGAATCTGATCGGTGCCGCCCCCGTCGCCGAGCGGGCGCTCGTGGCCGAGGTGGTAGGCACCGTGTTCGGCACCAGCGACACGGTGCTGGCGCTGGGCAAGTGCCTGTGACTTCGACGCTGGCGTGAACCCGTTCCCGGCAGCCCCGCCGTTGGGGTGAACCTGACTCTGGCTCGCCGTGACCACCGGGCATACAACAAGTCGGGGGCTGCCTGGGTGAACATCGTGCGTCATGGGCAAAGGGACGAGGAAAAGACTCAGGCAGGGCCACCGCGACGTCGCTGGGACGCATCTGGCTTTCGGTGCGGCGCGTGGGCGGAAACAAGTTGAGATGGATGTGGTGGAGCGGGCGTCGGACGACGACCGCCGCTGGTTCGAGTCGAATCCGTACGCGCGTCGGCGCATTCGAATGGGGTGGCCCGATGAGTTCACAGCAGAGATGGGCGAGTCGTGTCCGGCCGGGTGTCGGATCGTGGTGTCGGTTGAGCAGGTCCAGCGCGGTATTCGTCTGCGGAGTGTGGTGGGAATTGTTCCGCTGCTGCCCGGGTGCGACGAGTTGACCGAGGTGCAGATCAGCGATTCGGTGCACACACATTTCGAGGACCGGCGGGCCAGGGGTTTGCCGGATCTGGTCGCGGATGAGATTCGTGCTCAGATGGCGGGGGACTCCGATATGGATGGCATGTACTCGGCGATGTACGCGCTGTCGACCCGGGGCCGATGACTGTGGGTTCCGCTGCTCGAGTGCGGTAGTTGCCATCATCGCGGCAGACGGACTCGCCCGCGCACCGATGCCTGGTCCGTCGCGGGACATGCCCTGGCCATGTGGGGCGGGTAGCGGCGGCTGGCCTGTCGGTGGGCGCGGGGCGTACCGCACCCGGACACGCCGTGTGTGGCTGTGTGCGGGTGCTGGTGTTTACCAGTCGGTGGGCGGGTGTGGGGGTGGCGGGGCCAGCAGGGTGGCGCGCTGGGAGGGCCAGGCTTCCTGGTCCGGGTCGGTGGTGAGGGTGGCGCGGGGCCACCCCGCGGCGAGGCCATGGAGCGGCAGACGGGTGGCGGTGGCTGAGTGCAGGGGTAGCCAGACCGGTGCGGCGGGGCCGGGCGGTGTGAGCCCGGGGGTGAGGAGTTCGGCGGTGGCGGTGGCCAGGGGCACCGCCTCGGGATCGGGCAGGCTCTGCCATGCCTGGGTCAGGATGGTGCGCGCGCGTGTCTCGCGGGCGCTGGTCGGTTCCCACCACAGGACCGGGGTGGCGGTGCCGCTGGTGCGGGCGAGTTCGGCGTAACCATGCAACACGGCCCCGACCCGGGCCGGGGCCGTGGCGGGCTCGTGAACGAGGAAGAAGTCCAGACTCGCCTCGGGGTGGGTGTAGCGGCCGAAGGCGTCGGGATTGATGAGGTCTCCCCACAGGCGTTGGCAGCGGGTCTGTGACCACCACCGCGACACGTGTTCTCCGTGGCCGGGGTCGGTGATCAGGGCGGTGAACCAACTGTTCACCGCGACTGTGTGGTTCAGGTGCAGGCCGTGGGCGACCGCGAGGGTGTGCTGATTGTTGTAGCCGAGCTCACGTGGCCTCATGCCGGCCTCGGCCGCGAGGATCGAGGCTCCGGTCGGGGCGAGGGTCCAGTGGTGCGGGGCGCTGCCGCGCTGACGTAGGGGACGGAACCGGTCCAGGACCCGGTACTCGTAGAGGATCGCCAGGCGGCGGCGGGCGATCTTGGCGGTCGGGAACGCCAGCGCGGCGAGCTGGTCGGTGGTCAGCACCCAGTGCTCGTGGAGCATCCGCAGTATCCAGCGGTCACGCCCGGTCAACGATGGCACCCCCGAGGGTCGAGCCCGCGAGGGTGGTTTGTTCGGGCGCGGGGCGCGGGAGTCGGCTTGCCGAGCAGGACGCGAAGTCATCGAGGACACCAACCTTTCACGGGGAACAGGCGAACCCTCCAGGACAGCGCACACCCACACCCACACCACCTCCGGACCACACCCGAACCACCTCCGGACCACACCCAGATCACCTCCGCGCCCGAATCCGCTACCTCACGGCAATTGCACCCGGGCCTGCGTCGTGGCTCCGACCGGCCCACTCGCACATCGAAAACCGCTGTCGTTGAGCTGGGGGGATAGGGCGCGGATAGGTTTTGGATAGAGTCCGGATAGCCCCAGGATATGAACCGAATATGTTCCAGATATGGTGCGGGAGAGTCGAATCCGACCCGAGCAAACCCACCGGAACACCGGGAGTGAGGTTTTCGTCACACCAGGCGCTCGGTGCCGCCGATCGGTATGAAATCGTGTCCTGTTTCTGTGTCCAGAAACGGCGTTTTTCCGGAAGTAAGCGAGTGCAGGACCGAACTCGTTCACACCACTTTCGGAAGGCCCGTTTTGACCGACACCCCACACCCCACCCCGGATCGTGAGCGGCCCCCGTGATGCCGCCGGACCCCGAACGCATCGACGCCTCGCACGCCAATGACGCGGCCCGCCACTGCCGTGCTCGCGCGCCCGCTGTGACGAACTGGATGCGGGACCGGTGTCCCGAATTCGCGGTTTCGTCGCCAGTAGACAAGTACACCCGTTGCCTGCCCGACCGTCAGGAGTCACCCGCCATGACCGGACGCCACACTCAACCCGACCCGCCCGCACCCGAGGGCGACCGGCCCGTCGTCGTGCCGCTGGACCCTGACCGGATCGAGCACTGGCGCGGGGTCGTCGCCGACTGGGAACCCCTCGACCGCACCCAACTCGACGGCATCGCCGCCATCCTCGACCGCGTCCGGGCACGGAAACGGGCCGCCACCAACACCAGTGACGACCCGCACCAGTACCCGAACGCCGCCTGACGGCCCCAGTCAGGCCGCAGAAACCCCGTCTTCGGCC
>NZ_JBHXNK010000062.1:0-9199 GCF_042719755.1 Nocardia sp. NPDC058519
TTCAAGGGTCACGCGGTGACCTCCCTATTTCCGGCTACGACACGCTCGGACCTGGTCCGATGGTCGGGCCGTACACCACGCTATTGGACGCAACCGCCCGAGGATGCCGAACAAGCGCGGCAGGCCTTGGGTGACCCGATTTCGAGTCTGCTGCGCCACCCAACCGAGTACTTGGCCCCGCATTTCGACACCCTCCGTGATTTCTATGTCGAGGCCGCTCAGCGGTCGATGGCTGTCGTTACTTGGTGGGATTGATCCCTCGTGATGTTCAGGCCGGGCCTCACGTCCGCACATGCCGCGACCCGCGCGACCCGGAGGGCCGCTGTACCAGCCGACGAACGCACTCAACTGCCGAATGCCGCGCATCCACAACGGCGATATTCTCTTGCTCGCAGAACGTGTCTGCGTCTACGGTCCTCCGGATGCAGCGCACTGTCATCATCGGCGATATCCATGGATGCTTCGACGAACTGGTCGAGCTACTCGAAAAGATCGAGCTCGCTGAGGACGACCTGCTTGTCAGCGTAGGCGACCTGGTCGACCGCGGCCCGAAGCCCTACCAAGTTGTCAACTTCTTCCGCGAACGCCCGAACTCGGTAGCCATCATGGGCAACCACGAACGCAAACACGTCCGCGGGATCTTTTCCTACGCCCAGGAAATCACGCGACTGCAGGCAGGCGATAGTTACCCCGACATGGTCGATTGGATGCGAACACTTCCCTACTACTTCGAGAACGATCATGTCCGCGTCGTCCACGCCGGTATGGTGCCCGGCATCCCGCTCGCCGACCAACGTGAGGAGATCCTCTGTGGCTCCACACGCGGTGAGCGTGAGCTCCAGACACTGTTCCCCGACACCTTCTGGCACGACCATTACACCGATGCCAAGCCCATCGTGTTCGGTCACCACGTCACCGGCAACGTGCCACTTGTGCGCGAGAACCGAATTCTGGGCATGGATACCGGGGCTTGCCACGGCGGGGCGTTGAGCGCACTCAGCCTGCCGGACTTCGTGGTTCACTCGCTGCCGGCACGTGTCGATCACTGGTCACAAGTCAGAAACCGATGGCAGTTGGCGGTCCTGAAAACCAAGCCGTGGGCCGATTACACCTGGTCGGAACTGAGCCAGGCAATCGCACGGTTCTCCTCCACAACGGATGCCTCCACTAGCGCTTGGCTGCGCGCGGTCGAGGGCTGGGCAGCTGCGCTGCGTTCAGCGTTTCCAGCTCTCGTAGCCGCTGCCTACAGAACCGCAGACGGACTCGATACTGATCAGTTGCGGCAGCATCCCGCTGCGTTGTTCTTGTTCCAAGCCCGCCACAACAGGCTCGACCAGCTGAGCTTGACCAGGCAATGCGTCACTCCCCGCAGAACAATCGAGCTCGCAACCGCATTGGACCTCGACATGGCCGAATTTCCCCAGTAGCCGAGACATCCGGACCATTTCAACGCCCGGCGAACACGCATCCGCAACGTCCTGTAATGCCGCCTATCGTGCGGTCACGAACGTCCGCTTCTGCCGAGTTCCGTGCGCTGGCAGGTTGTCAACGATCCCACTGCCTGCCGGGATGGATCGGTCGAATTTCAGTGTTGCGCTGGATGTGTGGCCAGAGCATTTGAGCGTAGGGGCGGTACGGTTCGCGCGACCCACGGCACGGTTTGACGAGGTGGTCGCGTTCTATCGAGATGATCTCGGATTGGTGGTGCTGGCGCAGTGGCGTGATCACGATGGATACGACGGGGCCGTTTTCGGGCTGCCGGGGGCTGGGGTGCAGCTGGAGATCACGCAGCACGGTTCGCCACCGGTGATACCCCCACCTCATCCGGAGAATCAGCTTGTGCTGTATTTGCGAGGGGAACAGGCACTTCGGGGCATGGCGGATCGGCTCACCGGGCGTGGTCACCGGCCGGTCGCGCCCGCTAACCCGTATTGGGCACGGAGCGGAGCAGTGATGTTCGCGGATCCCGACGGCTGGCTTGTAGTGCTGACGCCGTGGGTTTTCGGCGAGCCGCTGCCGGTTGAGTAAGACGCGTCTCTTCATGGTGGGCTAGCTCGGGGACATGCGGGCACATGGACAACGCGAACGCACGCTCATGCCGCGACCCGGCGATCTCGAGCACCGCGGCGCCAGCCCAACGAACGTACTCAACTGCCGATGAGGTTGTCCTGAGGGGCCGGGCTACTGCTGCAACCAGTCACCAGCTGCGTATTAGGCCTCGCCGTCAACCGCATCTGATCGACCCTGTCGGCGGGAACGACAGCGAGAAGACGGTCGATAGCCCAGTCCGGGAACAGTTCTCGCGGGTAGATCCACACGGCGTCGCCGAAAAGAATCACTGCGTCAGCCGTGCAGCGGATCGACTGAATCTCTTCGAATCGGATATCGACGCGGTAGATATCCGTACGAATCTCGAAGCCACCATCATAGAAACGGGACGACAGGGAGTGCCCCGATCCCACAAAGCGGGCTACAGCGGTTCGCCCGCTTCGTATGCGGGCGAAGACCCAGGCCAGGCAGACAACCGCGAAGGCGGCGATACCGGTCACGCCGGGAATCAACGCGTGCACCCCCTCCACAACCCACACCGCCGTCAGGATCAACGGACCCATCACAGCCAGCAGAATCCCGAGATTGTGAACGGGCCGTCCGGCGTACGCGTTCACCAGCTTCCGTGTGGTTTCCGGACCCGCGACGAAGACTGCGGTCGGCGCATCCAGCGGTGGGATCGGTGGCAAGTCCCGGGCAGGCGGTCGCGGCGCCGGGTGGGCCGGGCGTCGCCGGAACCAACGGCGGACCGTCGTGCGAAGGTAGGCGACCGTGTGGTCCGGGAGAACACCGCGTATTTCATGGCGGATCGCGCCAGGAGATCGGCTGTCTCATCCTTGGCGTGAAAAACCGCAGTGGGCTCAGGCAGTGATGAGCCGACGGCCGGCTCAGCTGGTAAGGGAACTACGGCCTCCCGCACTTCGAAATCATCGGAACCACTGTCAACTGTGCCATCCACCCACCGAGCCTAGTGCTCTTCGCGCCGAGATTACGAACCAGCCTCGGCTCTCAGAAATCTACAATCCGGCAATCTTCTCGACTTCGAGGCGGCCCCGAAACAGGCCGATCGAAGACTCTTCCAGCTTCGGATTGTGGCGCGGTGTCCCGCGTCGGGCCGGCGCGGGTAAGGCACCGCCACCCGCGCTGGTTTCGCGCCACGTCGGTGCGTCCCCGAACGTCCTGTACTGCCGCTGATCGGTTGTCCGGCAAGGCGGCTCGATGAGGTCGCCTGAACCCGCTCTTCTGCCGATGGCAGGTCGTTGTCGACCCGGCGAATAGGGAGATGCCCCCGACGATCTTCGATCAGGACTTGCCGTCGTCGACTGGCGTGGTGGGGTTCGGTCGGTTGGATTCATCGCCGAGGCGCGCGTGCAGCCGTTCGCGGACCTGGTCCGGGGTGTATGCGCGACGTTTGCGTTCGGCCCGCACGATGACCACCCCGGTCGCCGCGACACCCGCGGCCCCGGCCAGACCCAATATCTTCCACCAGCGCATGCGCCTAGGCTAGTCGCTGTGCCAGACGAAACGCCGATAAGTATCGGCTTGGACGAAGCAGTAGAGCTAACGCGAACGGGGGATCTATGGCTGTTTCGCGGGCATTCTCGCGCCGATCGCGCGATACGGGGGTTGACCAACAGTCCGGTGAACCACGTCGGCATGGCAGTGGTCATCGATGACCTACCGGCGCTGATTTGGCATGCCGAGCTCGGTCGGGCACTGCCGGATATCTGGTCGGGTAGCCACCATCGCGGAGCCCAGCTACACGACTTGCGGGCTGCGGTCATCCGATGGACCCAGGAGTACGGGCAACAGGCGTGGATGCGTCAGTTGGATCGGCCGGTGACCCGCGAGATGGAGGATGCAGCGCTGCGGGTGGTGGCAAGGCTGGACGGCATGCCCTTCCCCTCCACCGGCGCGCTGGCGGGGCGCTGGTTGCTGGGCCGGGTGCCGGTACCGAAGCGGTCGAAAGAGCGCGAATCCGATCATGCCGGTCTGGAGAACGCCTACTGCGCGGAGATAGTCGCGATGACGTATGAGGCCATGGGCTTGTTGCCGAATAGGCGTCCGAATTGGTATGACCCGGGCAGATTTTGGAGTGGCGACAGCCTGCGATTGGCTGAGGGGTATCACCTCGGCGGGGAAATCACGGTGCACATTCCCGACCACTGACTTCGACGACTTCCGCCACGGGTGACACCACCTCATCGTGCACGGATCACGACCCGCGGAAGCGCGGTAATGCCGATTATCGAGTGGTTGGCTTTGGTCATGAAGTTCGGTGTCGGTTGGTCGCGAATCTCGGCATCACTTGGGCGGCCTGCAGCCAGATTCTGGTCGCGAAATTGAACACCGCTCGGCCGGCGAGTCGGCCGAGCGGTGTTGTAGGTGTCGCGGCGCTATGAGCGGTGTTGTTGGTGGCCCCGCCGTGCCACTCGAGCGTGAGCTAAGTGTGGGCGTCGATGCGGAAGACTGCGATCCGATCTGCAGCCTCAGCGACTGCCTGCGGGGTCGGATCCTCGACCAAGCCGGTCGTGACGAACAGCTTGGCGACTCGTGGGTGGCTGTTCTCGATGTGGTCGTGCAGAATCGGCCGACGTTCCTCGACGGGCAGCTCGACCAACTTCACGACCGAGGATCGACGGCCTCGCGAGAGGGTGACAGTCTGCGCTGCGCGAACGTTCGCGACCCAGGCGGCTTTCGGGTATGCCTGGAAGATGTAGCGTTGCCCCGCAATGGGAATCACCCCGATCGCCGCGATCCGTGGTTGGCCGGTTCGGCGCCCGGTCGTGGTGATCAGGTAGTGGGGTCCGAGGGCGATTCCCATCTTCTGCAGTCTGATGATCACTTTGTTGAACTTCTCGACCTTGCGGCGAAATTGCTCCGCGGTTTGAGCCATGATTGTCTTCCTCCCCGCCAGACCTTGTTGTCTGGACTGCTCACCTCGGCTGATCGGTCGGCCGAACGCGAATAACATGCGACAACACCAGCCAGTGATGGCGCTCCATCCGCCGACGATGGTGTCGCTTCACCGACCTCGACTGTTACTCACGTGCAGCCGAAGAGCTTGTGACTGTTCGTATTCCAGCGGCGAGGCTTCTGACGGCGGAACCACCGGCGGGGCGGAGGGTCAGGTTTTGCTGGCTCGGGTGTGGGCGAGTCGGTAAGAGTCGGTGCCGGTTTCGACGATGTGCCCGCCGAAAGTGAGTCTGTCGACGATCGCGGCGCAGAGCCTGGGGTCGGTGAAGGTTTTGGTCCAGCCGGAGAACGACTCGTCGGAGGCGATCGCGACGGAGTTCTTCCTCTCCGGGGCGGTGAGTTTGGCGGATGAAGACCTCCGCCGGACCTTTGCCTTCCTCGGCATGGACCTGCGGTTTTCGCTCGGCGATGTAGTCGCGCAGCGTCTGGTAGGCGACGTCGTCCATGCCGTGTTCGTCGAGCAAGTCGATGCGAGCACGGGTCTACCCCCAGTAGCAGCGGGCACCCTTGGGCCGCTTCGGCATCCGTAGGCTGAGTGATCACGAGGTTCTCAGCTGAGGGGGCAGGTTGAACGACTACGGCAGTTTCGCTACCCAACCGCTGCCAGTGCAGTACAGCACTCCACGTGCCGTCGCACCGGTGACGCTGAAAGGCGTGCGTGGTCAAGGGGGCTCGGGGCCTTCTGGGTTGGCGCGGTCAGGTGGGTATGTCGCGGTCGCCGGTGCGGTCAGTCGTGTGACCGGATTCGTGCGCACGCTCGTAGTAGCGGCGGTGCTGGGAACCGCAGCGGTCGGGGACGCCTACAACGGTGCCAACAA
Organism: Nocardia sp. NPDC058519; assembly: GCF_042719755.1. Classification (NCBI taxonomy): domain Bacteria; kingdom Bacillati; phylum Actinomycetota; class Actinomycetes; order Mycobacteriales; family Nocardiaceae; genus Nocardia; species Nocardia sp. NPDC058519. The sequence goes on from NZ_JBHXNK010000062.1 coordinate 5,844, forward strand.
TCTGCCGAACATGGTCTACGAGTTGTTGCTGGGTACCGTGCTGGCCAGCGCCGTCATTCCGGTGCTGACCCGGGCCCGTAGCCGAGGCCGTAAACGCTCACGTGAGTTCACCCAGCGCCTCATGGTCGCGACCATGCTCGCCCTAGCCACCGTCACGGTCGTGGCAGTGGTCTGTGCGCCGTGGATCGTTCGCGGGTTCGTCGCCGATGCCGAGCAGCGACGCCTGGCGACCTTGCTGGCATACCTGCTGCTGCCGCAGATCTTCTTCTATGGCATCGCCGTAGTCGTAGGCGCGGTGCTCAACGTGCGCGACAGCTTCGCCACCGCAGCGTGGGCGCCCGTCGTCAACAACGTGATCTTGATGGCTACCTGTGCTGTATTCGTGGCACTCCCCGGCCCGGTCACACTCGCCCCGGCATCGATGACCACCGCACAGATCCTGACCCTCGGTATCGGCACCACCGCCGGAATCGCCGGGCAGGCAGCCTGGGTCGTGGTGGCGTTGCGCCGCGACGGATTCACCTGGAGCTGGCGGGTACGGCCTTTGCCTTACACATGGCGCCCGGTCCGGGCAGGCCTGCCGATGATGGGCTGGCTGCTCGTCTATGCAGTGATCAGCCAGATCGGCGTCGCGATCACCATGCGAATCGCCTTCGACCATGGCGGTGTATCGGTCTACACCTACGCCGAACTGCTGTTCCAAGTTCCCTACGGCATTCTGGCCGCCTCCGTGCTGACCGTGCTGATGCCGCGCATCTCTCGCGCGGCTGCCCTCGGCGATCAGACCGCAGTCGTGGCCGACCTCGCCCGCGGTGCCCGATACCTGTCGGTGGCACTGATTCCCATGACCATGGCCATGAGCCTGCTCGGCCCCGGGTTCACCGCTCTGGTATTCACCGGCCGCGTCGATGCCGACGCCGCCACCCTGATCGGCACCGCAGTCGCCTGCTCAGCATTCGGGCTCGCGCCGTTCGCTCTGGTCATGCTGCAAATGCGGGTGTTCTACGCCTACAACGACACCCGTACACCAGCCGTGCTCAACCTCATCATGGTTACCACGAAGGTGAGCGTCCTCGTTTTGGCCGCGACCGTGCTGGCAGATCGCGCCGTCATTGTCATGCTCAGCGTTGCGAGCTCGCTGGCCTACGTCACCGGCGCTGTCGCTGGCCATATCGTGTTGCGGCGCCGACACGGGCTGCTTGGATTCTCCACTGTCGCAGCCACCGTCACCCGAGTCGCTGCGGCCACCGTTCTCGCTGGGCTGGCAGGGCTCGGTGCCATCGCGCTGGCCCGCACCTCGATCAGCGCGGCAGCAATCGAACAACTCGCGGCCCCTGTCGCAGGCGCTATCGCAGCCGCACTGGTGTTTGTGCTCGCTGCCCACGCCATCGGTATCCCCGAGCTCCGCGCGGCACGAGCGCTTCTACGCCGGGCGTAAGCAGGCCGATGGTGGTCCTAAATCCTGTGCTGGGCACTGAACAGCCCGAAGTTTCAAATACCCCTCCACGGATACAACAGTAAAAAGTGACTGCTCAGAGCCTCGCAGGTGGACTACCCCAACCACGCCCGCAAAGCCACCATGTTCCACCTCGCCGCCGCGATGCCCATTCCCGTTCTCCTCGGCCTGGCGCCTTACACGGCGGTTCGATGGGCAGCACTGTCTGCCCGGGATCGGGCGCAGTACACCGCGATTCGGCAGCGACGCCCGGTTGCACGCCCATAACCTGGGCGCTGGGACGAGGCGACTATGTTCAGCGCCGCCCGCCGTTAGAGTCTGCGCATCATCGGCCACATCAGAGACCACGGCTGCTTCAGGCCGCCGCATTGCCAGATCGTGACATCTCTGGTGATGCCAGGGATCCCAAGTGAGTAGTCCATCCGGCCCAACGGGACGACGGAAGTGAACCAGCGGCTCAGATCTGCTTCGGTGCCTCCGACATAGACAACCGTGTCAGCAGTCTCCGGCGGGACACTGAAATAGCCGAAGCCGCGATTCGGACTGAAAACCGGGGGCAAGCCCGCTGCCGAACGACCGTGATCGAGCGCCGCAGCCTGTACGTACCATTCCGTCATGATCACAGCAGTGTGCTGCTGTTGCAGCGGCAACTCGCGATACGCGGCCGCCGTCACAGAGATCAGCTCAGGCCAGCCGAGTTCACTGTAAGCCGAAGGACTCAGTGCGGCAGCTCGATTGGGAGCGGGCGTGTACTGCGATACTGCACGCCAGGGCGTCGTGTACGCAACCACTGCCACTACCGACAGCACGACCGTCGGTACTGCGGCGATCGTCAGCCAGCGCCTGGGCGTTGCAGCCAATCCCACGGCCCCTGCCGCTATCACCATCGGGTAGATCCCGGCGCCGTAGACGCTGCGACCACCGCTGACCATGAAGACTGCCACCACCAAGAGAAATGCCACACCGAGAAACCGGTAGGGGCGAAGACGCAGCGACCGGCACAACTGCCAGACACCACACACCACAAGGACCGCACTCAACAGACCCCACCAATACAGCGTCTGCGGGACGAACCATAGCGAGCCACTGAGGCCACCGGTCTGGCCGCGGACCACCGACCCCATACCTATATGTGGCCACCCGTGCCGGGCCTGCCATATCAGCCCCCGGACCGCCGCCAGCACCGCAATACCCCCACCCCACCACAACGCCGGGCGCCGCAACAGCTCCCGCGGGCCCAACCAGCCAGCGGCCACGACCACCGCGATCCAGAAAACCGGGATCAGCCATTTGACCTGTATCGCTGCTGCTGTCACCAGTCCGGACGCCAGCAGCAGCGCATCGTCGCGGGTCCGCACCCAGCGCACCACAAGTAATGTCAGCAGTACCCACAGCAGGGTGTCGATACCGTTGGTCGACAACGTCTGCGCTTGGCCCAGTACGAACGCCGATGTCGCGCTGGCTACTGCGGTCAGCGCCTGAGCCCCGCGAGCACCCCCCAGTTCGCGGGCGATGACTGCGCTCAACACCACCACTGCCACAGACGCCGCAACGGCTGGGATGCGCAACGCTACAAAAGATCCGGGGAACAACCAGTCCATCGATCGCGCCAATAGCGGAACCAGCGGGCCTTGGTCGACATAACCGAAGGCAGGGCGCTTGCCCGCGGCAATGAAATACAGCTCGTCGTAGTAATAGCCGTATCGCGTCGCGGACAGCGCCGCTACTAGGCCGAAGGCCCCTGCTACCGCTGCGATCGCTACGGCCGCGAATGGCGGTCGCGGATCCTCGGCTGTAGAAGAGAAGGTTGCGTCCAATAGCGTGGTGTACGGCCCGACCATCGGACCAGGTCCGAGCGTGTCGTAGCCGGAAATAGGGAGGTCACCGCGTGACCCTTGAA
>NZ_JBHXNK010000063.1:0-7057 GCF_042719755.1 Nocardia sp. NPDC058519
GCTCGGATTGCTGCTGCCGCACGAGCACTGGGCTGGCGCTCGGCGAGGTCGTGGTTCACGGCGGAGTCGGCGGTGCGAGACCACCGGCAGGGGCAGGCGACGGCGACATCGGCGTCCGGAGCGGACAGCCAGCCGTTGCGGCAGTTGTTGGGGCACGGCTGCTTGTCGACGCGCTCACCGGTGCGGTCGTGGCTCATGAGACCGACCTCAGCGACGGGCCAGGCTGGTCGTCCCCCTCCGCCTTGCGCTCGGCGGCGATCTCCCGCCATGAGCGCCGTTCGCCGCGGTGGACGTGGTCGCAGACGGTCGTGGCGCGGTAGCCGTCGGGGTCGCACATGGTGCACTCGGCGATGGCACGGGCACGGAGTTCAGCCGCGGCATGGCGCTCCTCGACGCCCTGACGCAGGTTGTGCCGCTGTCGATCGCGGTCCCACTCGGCACGCTTCTTGCGGGCTACGCCGCAGGGACCGCATGGGGTGTCGGTCGGGGCGGCCAGGTGTGCCGGGCATCGCTCGGGCGGTGCGGCTTTCGCGGGCTGGGCGGCGATGTGGGCCACGATCGCGTCGCCGATCGCCTCGCACTCGCGGCAGCCGTCGACCCACCCGTCGGGGTGCTCGGGATGGAACTGGGAGGGGGTGGGGGTCGGTTCGTTTGCGGCCGCTCCCCTATCACCTACCGAACGATTCCCCCCTAGGTCGACCCCTATAAGGGATGGGCTTGGGATGGGGTTGAGCGAACTTCGCGGGGTGTTCGCATCGTGTTCGGTCTGATGTTCGTGCGAACTGGCGTCGTCCACCTGGGGCGATTCGGAAAATCCCTCTTCGGATGGTGCGCTCATGTCGTTCTCGGAAATAAATCGTTCGCTATGCAAACGGTCGTTTTTCTCTGAAAGAAATTCGGACATCGGGGGTTCGGTTACAACTTCGTTCGCGCGAACATCACGCGAACCACCCGACTTGTTCGCACGAACATTGCGCATCCGCTCGCGCGCCTCGTCCCGCTTCCGCTCAACGTCAGCCTTGGTGAACGGCTGCCGCTCCTCCCACTGATGGAACTGGTAGCCGCCATCGACCTTGTCCCACAGGCGAACCTGCACCAGCTTCTTCGCCTGGGCAGGGGTGCCCATCGACGCGATCATGTGGTTCGGGATGAACCCGTCGGTCAGCTCGCGCGAGGAATACGAACCGGCACGGGTCCACAGACCGACGGCCGCGTTGCCCGCGGCGACGATCTTCGAGTGGAAGGCAGCGTCGTCATCGACTCGGAACCAAGGCATCACGCACCCCCGGTCTTGTCGGCCCACAGATCCAGGTCGTCGACGCCGCGCCGGCGGTTGCACGTCGAGCACGCCGCGCGCAGGTTGGCCGCAGTGTCGTCGCCGCCCAGCGAGTACGGCCGGATGTGGTCGAGCTCCAACCAGATTCCGGCAGCCTCGTCCTCTGGCGCGCCAGTGGGCACCTGGACGAACTGATGGGAGCAGTACGCACAGGCCCACCCGTAGCGCACGTAGACGGCGTGCCGGGTCTCGTCGGCGATGTTCGGGCGATCCTTCGGGCGCTGCCCAGATTCCACCTTGCAGAGTCGCTCGGCAGCACGGTCTGCGTCGATGCGCGACAGTCGATACAGCACGTCGGCGACAGCGGTCCGGACGATCGGGGACTCGATCGATTCCGATTCAGCGATAGCGCGTCGAAGCCTGTTCGGGTTCTTCTCGACCCCGTTGAACTCCATGAAGCGAGGGACGAACAGCTCCTCCTCGCCCTCGTCGAGAACGATCCATCCGGCCAGCGCCAGGCACCGCAGATTGTCGAGCACACTGACCTTGTCCGCTCCCGCGGTTGCAATGGCGATCCTGCCCAGGAAAAGCGGCATCGCGCCCAGCGCGCCGAGCTCCGGGCGCAGGCACAGCGTGAAGAACGCTCCCTGGAGTGGTGCTGTCAGCGTGCGGAACCCGTCCTCGGTCCACAATCCACTGGGGAATTGAATATTTCCGGCCATCAGTTCGCCTCCTTCGGCGCGGGGTTGATCGAGCCGTCGTCACCGAGCAGGACGACGCCGTGGAGGCGTGAGCGGATAGGTATGCGCGGCAGATCCGCGGCCTTGGCCACCAGCCACCCGTCCACTTCGGCGGCAGTGCGCTGGTTCTCGATGTGGTCGTGGCACGAGCGGCACAGCGCGACGATCCCGGACGGTTGATTGAGGCGGGGGTCGCGGCTACCGCCCATCCCGCGGGGTCGTCGATGGTGCGGGTCACCACCGTTGCGGCCGAAGAACGGGACAGCACAGCGCTCGCAGCGACCCATGCAGCGGGTGCGGACGAGATCGAGTACGTCCTCGACGGGCCGGGTACGGCGAGGCTGCCTCGATCGGGGCGCGGGCTTCGGGCAGGGGCGGCCGATCACGACTCACCCTCTTCGCTGGGAAGCTCGATGCGAGCGGTGACGATCAGCTTCGTACCGATCGGGAAGTCACCAGCGATGGCCTTGAAGCCGGGACCGTGAAGAATCCCCGAGCCGACGCTCGTCTCGCTATCGCCGAGCCAGTACTGGCCGCTGAGATACTCCATCTCGTCCGGGCGCCGCCAGTTCGGCGCGTACTGGCTCCGCCCCGCTGTCATCGTCGCCGTGCGCTCAAGGTTGTCGGCGGCCAGCACTTCGTCCGGTCGGGTGTGCCGGTAGCAGCGCCACGGGCGCAACCGCTGGGCCTTGTAGTCGTCCGCGCGCTCCCGCTGTGTACCGGCGACGGTGTACGACTTCTCCGGGCATCCAGGTTCAGCGCAGGGAAAGCGGCTGACATACTCACGGCGACTCATGCGCCACCATCCGAGGCGGTCATCTTCACCGCGGTCGCGCGCTTGCGCAGGAAATCGCCCAGCACCGTGGGGTATCCGAGGTCATCGACCATCGGCGCTCCCTCGAGCTGATGGTCGACGACCTCCTCGAACAGCTCCTTCAATCCCTCGACCGTGTCGAGTTCCAGTGCGCGACCGCGGTACTCCGACACCGAGGGGACCTGCTTGCCTTCGGCGAGGAACGCAGCGACCGAGGCCGCCAACTCCATGCCCGGCTTCTCGAAGGTGAGACCGGTCTCCACGCCTTCGATGCGCGACTTCGACACCGTCAGGGTGTTGGTCAGGTCGAGGTCACCGATGAGGTCGAATTCGTATTCGATGCCCTCGCGCTGAACCGGTTTCGTGCCGACCCTGGTGGGCTCCTGCTTGCCGCGCTCGTTCTTCTCCAGCACGTACTCCTGCTTGGTGCGCAGGGTGATGATGACGTGGCCGGGGTAGGCGAGGATCGCGTCGATCATCCGCTGTTCCTCGGGGCGAACGACCTTCCAGCCCGAGGTGAACTTGTTTGCCCCGCCGCGCTTGTCGACCTGCTCGAGCATCCCGTCCTTGCCCTCCCAGTAGTGGGACAGCGAGTCGATGATCAGAGCATCGAACCCGCCGCCGGCGGCCTTGCCGAGGTGGTCGGTCAGCGACAGCGGCGAGTAGGAGGTGGGCTTGATGGTCTTGAACTGCCAGCCGTTGCGGCCCACATACAGCGACGCCTTGCCGCGCTCGGTGTCGATGACGGCGACCTTCTCCCCCAGCCCGAACGCCAGCATCAGCGCGGTGTAGGTCTTGCCCGCACCGGCCGGACCGGTCAGTGCGATGCGCGCCTTGGCGGCATCCTTGGTTGCGTCCTCGAAATCCATGCTCACGCCTCGATTCCGAGAAGCGGGACCGGCGAACCGGCCAGGAGCTGGCGCACCACGTACTCCGCGGCGATCTCCTTGCGGGCAGACACCACCCCGGGCGGCCGCCGCAGCGCCACGCCGGGGATCGGGCGGCCGTTGGCAGCCATCGCCTTAGCCTGGGTGTACAGGTGCGCCGGGATTTCGGTGACCGTGGTGAACAGGTCCTTGCGGCCGAGATCGTTGAGCAGGGCGAGGATCTCGCCCATGTCGCCGAGCTCGACGCGGGTGTCGAGCTTGTCCGGGTACTGGGTGCGGATCCACTCGTCGAGTGCGTCGCGGTCCACGATCTCCGCGACCGGCTTCGGGTCGGACTTGGTGACCCTGCCCAGCTTCACGTCCTCACCGGTCCGGGCCGGGATGGCCGCGCCCCTCGGCAGCTGCTCGGCCGCGATCGCCTTCGCGCGGGCGAACTCGTCCATCACCAGGTCGGCGAGAGTCTTGAGCAACACGATCTTGTACGCCAAGTCGGCGTCGGTGTACGCCTGGATCTCAGTGGACATGCGTCGTCTCCTGGGCTGCGTCGATGAGGGCCAGGCCGATGCTCGTGGCCATGTCGGGGGTGTAGGTGTTGTGGCTCAGCAGCTGCGAGGCGTGCAGGATTGCGACGGTGACCCCGCCATCAGGCTGCGAGTCCACCTCGGTGCTGCCGAAGCCGTGCGTGAACGTCTTCTTCACTGCCCCTCCTCGGCGGCACGGATTAGGGCTTCGCCGATAAGCACGGCGGTGGCCCGGTTGTAGGTGGTGCGGTGAACGCACAGCTCCCCGTCGTATCCCTCGATGGCGACGCGGCCGTCGGGCTCGTCGTCCACGCGGGTGAACGACCGGCCGTCCCAGAAGTCGGCGATCATGCGTGCACCGACGCCGTCTTGCGGGCGTCGCGACACCGCTTCGAGCAGTGCCCCCGAAGGCCCGACTTCGCGGATGCGGAGAGGATCGGCATCTCTTCCCCGCACGAAGGGCACATGCCCGGGACGCGCGCCGGCGGATCTCCAGCGACGGCCAACAGTTTCGCCGCGATGACGGCAGAAACGGTCGTGACTTTCCCTGACGCGACGCGGGTAGCGGTCGGCTTCGACACGTCGGCCGCGAGGTGGATGTCTTTCACGGTCCAGCCGCGGGCACGCAGATCGTTCATGTGCTGGCGCGCTGGCGTGGCATCGACCGACTCGTGTCGCGAGTGTGCGCGGCATGAACCGCACACGGTCAGCTTGATACGCGCCTGGATTTCAGATCCGCAGCTCGCGCACGTGGTTGTAACCAGCTCGGCGGGCTTCTTGCCCTCGAATGACTCGACGTACCGTCGCAGGCTGGTGCGCTGCGACGGCAGTGCGAACCCGCCGTGCACGCCATGTGTTGTGTGCCTACGGATCGCGGCGCTGGCACAGTCCTTGCGGACAGGGCAGTGCTGGGTGCAAAGCTCTTTCGCGTCGTTCGGGATGATGCCATTGGGCGGGAAGAACACGTTCGGGTCTTTGGTCGCGCAGGCCGCGCGATGCTCCCAGCTCATGCGGTCACCGGCCACAGGTCGGCGTCGATCGTGCGGTCGCGGGCCCGGTCCCACTCGGCGCCGGGATCGGCCTGGTCGACCGGCTCGTCGTCAGCCTGTTCCTCATCGTCATCGGCCGAGTAGTCGAGGGCAGCGAAGTAGGCGTGGAACTCCTCCATCGGCGCCCACGGCTTCGGCAGCTTGGCCTTCGCTGGGTTAGCGCGCAGGTCAGCGCGAACCAGCATCACGAACACCCAGATGACGGCGAGGAGGGTAGCGCCGACGATGGCGCACTGGATGAGGTGAGCAACTGTGTTCATCGGTGCATGCCCTTCTGGCTGGCGGCGGCAAGGCGTGCGTTGACGTCGACGACGGTCTTGTCGAACAACTTGTCGCGCAGCTCGTTGCGTTCTCGGCGGAAGGTGTCGCGTTCGGTGGTGAGCCGCTTGACCTTCCCGAGCAGGCGGGTGACACGCTGCGCGTCGGTGAGGTCACCGTCGAGGCACGCCGGGTGCGGCGGGATCTGCGCCTCGAGCTCCTCGATCCGGGCCAATAGCGTGGCGATCTCGGCGGGGTCGGCATCGGTGCTCAATTCGCCTCCTTAGCGACGGCGAGACGAGCGACCGCCTCCATGAGCAAGCTGGCGAGGGCGTTGGCGGTGTAGTCCTTGCGGCAGAACTCGGCGAGGATGAGCAGGTGCCGAGTTGAGTCGACGGAACCGCCGCATTTGCACCGGGCATGGGAGTCGATGAGGGCACCGACCAGCCCGTCCAGCTCGACGGCGAGGTTGGCGCGGGTCTGGTCGAAGACGGCGACGGGGTTGGTCATCGCGCACCGCCGGTGACCTGTGCGAAGTCGAGCTCGTGCATCGGGCGCCCGCCGTCGCACTCGATCAGATCCACTCGCTCGAGGTAGTGCCCGTCCTGGACGATGGCAGCTGTGCCGATGGCGATGGTCGGGTCCCGCCAGTCATCGACGATCTCGGCGTCGATCACGACCGGCAGGGTCAGGGTCGGAGCTTCGGTCGCGGCGAAGACCGCGGCCTGACGAGCGACGGCCGCGCGAAACCCAGCATCGACAGCGGCGTTGTCCCGCTCAGCGAAGACGCGGGCGCGCAGGTCGTAGGCACTGGGTCGCGCCGTGCCGAAGTCGTGGCGGGCGTGCCGACCGAAGGTGTTGCGGCGCAGGGCGGGAAGCAGTCTCATGCCTGCACCGCCGCGCCCGTAGCTTCGGCGCGCGCCGACCAGGTCATGCCGCAGTCAACGCACTGGCCGTACATGCTGTATGGGTGGTGGCATGTCGGCCGGGCGGTCGCCTGTTCTTTCTTGGCCTGTGCCAGCTCGAGCAGGCTTTCGAGCCGGGCGATGCGCTCGGCCATCGCGATCACGACCGTGTCGTGGTGCGCCCGGGTCACCGTCGACGCGGGCGCAGCCTCGACCACGGGACCGGTCGCGATGTGCAGGCGCTCGACGAAACGCAGCGCCAGCCGGGTCAGCGCCAAGAGATCGTGGTGGTCGGCCCGGGCCATGTGCTCGCCGAGCCAGTGCGAATCCTCGCGGAAGCCCTGGAAGTGCAGCGACACCCGGGCTTCGATCAGCGCCTCGACGACCATCGGCGGGGCGTCCTCGGACGGGTGGGCGGTCGCCACATCCACTTCGTGGGCAAGACGTTCGCCGATATCGGCACGAGACTTAGACTGCTGAGGCGTCATTGGTAGACTGCTCCTTGAGTAGATGTGATGCACGGCCGCCGGGTTGCCCCCCGGCGGCCGAACTCGTTTACGGGGTGGTTGAGTTGGAGGGCCCTGCCGAGGTGGTATCGGCAGGGCCA
>NZ_JBHXNK010000064.1:0-6183 GCF_042719755.1 Nocardia sp. NPDC058519
TCAAGGGTCACGCGGTGACCTCCCTATTTCCGGCTACGACACGCTCGGACCTGGTCCGATGGTCGGGCCGTACACCACGCTATTGGACGCAACCACGAGAGCCGTTGAGCTCCTTGCGCCTTGGACCAGCACGACAGGCAGTGTTCGGTGTAGGGCCATGTCCGTGGCGACTCAGCTCTATACCGAGTTCCTGCGGAGTTTTGTCGGCGCGGATGTAAGGGCTTCCCGGAGATGTCCTGAGGCCCCACTGTCAGCACACCGGCACCGAGTCAGCGATTGGTCGTACCCGTCTTCAGGGTTCGACAGAGCCTCACGTCACCAATCCCTGCCAGCTTCGTCGGCCAACTCCGAGGCGAGCCTCTTTCCATCACCGGGTTCTCCCTCTTCAGTATTCGCCGCAGCCGCTAGCGGTGGAGCTGCTGAGCTCGGGCACGTACTTGTCGATTGCGGCCCGCGAGATACCGAGAAATCGGGCGACCGAGAACCCGCCTCTTCGGGCCTGGTCAAATCCCGCAGGTTGGCGCGCCCGGCCGTCGCAAACGATCGCTTTACGGCACCCGGAACCGGACCGCCAGGTTTCGTTCGTGATTGGCACCCGCACCGAGGTGACCCTGGTAGGTCGGTGTCGATGGGGCCCTGTAAGATTCATGTCAGCCCCGCAGCAATGCGGGTCGGAGATATTGCGCAGGTTGCGGGTTCGAATCCCGTCGGCTCCATCCAAGGGGTTGTAGCTCAATCGGCAAGAGCAGCGCACTGACTCAGAAGGCCCCGCCTCACGGCGGGGCCTTCTCTCGTTCGGTGCCAGTGTCCCCCTACGGAGATCCGGTCTGGTCCCGAAATGGGGTCCCAGGCCTCACCATTGACCGCTGCGGAGCTGCGCCTAACCAACCGTGAAGTCCGAGGTCTAGACGACGAGGACCGCGCACGCCGTATGCGAACTGCGCCGCGCATGCGTGCGCCTCGCTGGCTGTATCGAACAGTGCGCGTGGACCGATGTGCAGGTCGGTCCAGGCGCCAACACACTGCTAGGCGCGGATTGCGCGGTCGGACAGCGCGACACCGACAAGAACGGCGTCAGTGGCCCGGTGGCCTGCGGCGATGGAACCCACATGGTCGTGTCCCGTGCTGCTACGTGCGACGTCGTCAATTTCCTGCGATGTTTCCCGATTGGGTGGCGAGAAGCTTGTCGGTCAGCTCGACGGTTGCGAGGTACCACCAGAAAAGCCAGTCCAGATACGCCGAATCGTAGTTCGCCTGCTGATCAGCCTTCCGATGGCGGATCGCGAACTTGTTTGCGATCAGGAATAATGAGCCCTCGTCCGCGCTGAGAAGCTTCTCCTTGAGCAGATCACGGCGCTCTTCGAGCAAGCCTGCCAGCACCACGCAGGCACTTCGCTTCTCTTCCACTCCGGAACTGCGGCTTCGGAACAGAGCTACCGCGTGAGCAACGGACGCCTTCCGGGCAGGGTCGGGCGTGGCCAGAACGGCGTCAACCAGCCCCGCGCGGGTGTCGTCGACCTCGTAGACCAACCGGCCGGCGTCCTCACCGCTCTTCGCCAGACGCAGACTAATTCCATGGCGCTCCAGGAGGCGGTTTACCGTCCAGCGGTACAGGATCTGTGCGGGTCGGGGGGTGAACGTCTTCCAATGCCAGCCGCAGTTATTCCAGCTGTGGTGCCAGCGTCGGCGGGGCCGGGATACCAGGTCGTGGAAGACCTCAACGAGGTCATAAAACGTGTTCTCGTCCCAGGTCGTTCCTGGCGAACTCCACAGTGCCTTCTTGCCGAGCCGATCCTCGATCAGTGTGTCGAGAGTTTCGTCCGGACCCGCGTAATAGGTGAGGTTGTCATTTTCGCACGGTTCCGGGGCGACCGAGATCAGGTATCCGCGCGTCTGAAGGTCTCTTACAGCAGTTCGCCAGGCGCGCTGCGCAGCAGCGAGGTCTCGCTCCACAGCTTGCGTCGCGCTGGAGACTTCGGCGGCGCGCTGCGAGTAGTAGGGCTTCGGCGTGTGTGCCTCGGCGAGCTTCGGGGCCGCGGCGACTAGCTCCTCAAGGAATGTCCGATCGGGGTCTTCATGCTTCGATGGGGAGGTCGGCGAGCCGAACGTGCCCCATAGGTCCTGCTCAGTCGACGATCCGAACCTGGCTGTGCCAGCGATGAGATTGTCGAAGTCATCTCGTGGTGTGTCAGCGACGAACGCTTTGTCGAGCAGAAGAGCTACTGTATCGGTCCATTCCGATCGTCGGGTGCTGCTGCCTCGTGGCGGCGTAGTAGCCAAGATCGCTTTCGCCTCGAGAACGAACAGCTCACGCGGCCAACGCAAGAGGTAGTCGGAGCTGCGGTTGGCGATATCGAACACAGCACAGACCGTAGCGAACCGGTGCCGTGCGGCCTGTGCCGCGTGGACGGATCGGGTCAGTACGGAAGCTGTGCGGCTCGAATCTCCTAGACGACGAGGACCGCGCCGCCGTCTACGACTTTGTCGAACTCGCGCGCGGCTCAACTTGACCGCATCGAGGGATCAGCTGCGAAGGGAGTTCCACCCGAACACCATCTGTCATTCGGTGATGGTGATGACATTGTCTTTCACAGCCAGGGGATTGTCATCGGGACCCTTGGCGTATTCGGGGATCCATACCGCGCGCGAATTCACGACGACGAGGACACGCCTGCGCCAGCAAATCTGGCCAAAGATGGTAGGAGCCACCGGGTGTTGCCTTGCAGGGGGTATCAGCCCATGGAGTTGACGGAGTCGATCCGGTGTCGAATGATCCGCAGGTCGCCCCGGATTAGACTCGGGTCGCGGCCGACGAGTTCCGCGACCACGGACGTCGGAGCAGCGAGATCAATCAGCCGCTCGACCTGGACGCGTCGCTTCAAGATCTCCGTGTGCTTCACCCGCTTGGCTGCACGTTCCTGTGCCGTGATCCCGCCCAAGAAGCCGTAGTGATCGCGGCTCATGTCCGCGTACTGCCCACATATTTCGAGGATTGGGCAGCACTGGCACAGGGCCCGGGCGGTGGCGTAGTCGTCTTCGTCGTGGGCCTCCCCGTCGAAAGCGGCCTGCTGGCGCCGCCGAGAATCGAACCTCTCAGGGTGGTAGTCCGCGCAGGCGCCGAAGCCTGGTGGCGGAGCGATCGGTTCGAGCGCCCAAATCAGGTCGCTGGGCGCGGTTACGTCGAGGAACTCCCTCGTATCCATCTCACTCCTCATAGCCGCACTGGCGTACGGAATTGGAGCGAGGGGGTCACGCCCACGCCGAATACTGTGCGTTGATGGACTTTCCCGGATCTCAGGCCACGCGAAACGGTCGCTTCGGGACTGCGCCCTTCGCGCCGCGTGGCTGCGCCGTCGGCGCTCGCGGGCTTTCAGAGTGACCTCCAGTGAAAGTCTCTGTCGCACAACGTACTCGCGCGATCCGCTCAGGCGGGAAAACCTGGCAGGCAGTGCGCGACACCGTTTTTCCCGCTATCGGCGTACCGGGTGCTGTACTGGGCCCTGCGGTCGATGACACGACGATCAGACGCTGCAGGGCGGCGGCCAGAGGGTACCGAGCGAATCCCGGTGGCTGGAGTCCTCGTCGGTGTCATCTCGGGCGCGGTACGGCAAGCGTCCCTTTGTGCGCCGACCGTGACGTGGCAGGGCTCTGCTGCTCCCGTGCTGACCGTAGTGATGGGACATTGAGCAGCGTGTGCTGCTCGCGGATCGTGCGAAAGGCGGCCTGATGGACGAGTCGAATACAACGAACACCTCTGAGCTCGTTGTCGAGAAGGCGGAGGACGATCCGTCGGAGGCGGCGAGGCGCGCGGTTGACACGCTGGACGACATCGAACCAGCCGAGGAATTCGTTTGGTCCCGTTTCGGCGATGGGCCGCTGCCTTCGCTGCCGAAGGCAGCGGCAATTCACCGAGCGTTCAAGGTCGCGACCGAATTCGGGCTACCGGAGACGTTCGCCTCCGCACTGGCCAACAGTGTCGTGGATCCCTCAGCCTTGCGAATCGCGTTGAACAACCCGACCAAGATAAACGTGTCCGGCGGAACGATCGAGGTCATCGATATCGACATGTTCACGCCGGGACTGGTGCCGTTACCCACCAATACCCGGACGATGGACGTGCGGGTATACCCCGCCGGCGGCGCCACTGGACACCTCGGGCCGTTGATCGGCCCGCGATCCGAGCAAGGGATCTCACACGGGTTGTGGATCCAGGCCGACAGTGTCGAGCATGCCCTGGAACAGGCCAAGCGCGCCTACGACTACGTGCTGGTTAAGAACCCACTGAAAGACTCGGTAGCTGCTCGCGGGATCGTCATGCCAGTCACGGTCGTGTACTTCGAGATGCGGCACCGCGACAACCAGCCGGCGATGCCGCTGCTGGGCACTGCGGATGGTTCGAGCCGCGTCACAGGCGCACACGCGGCCCTGGGCCTGAATGACCCCAAGACGACCTGCTACGACTTCCCGACGAATCGGGACTCCTACCGCCGGTTCGTGAACGGAATAGTTTCCTCGCACCCGGCCTCCCTAGGCGCCACCGCAGCACGCAAGCTCCGTGCCCAGCGGAACGCCCTGATTACTCCGACACGGGTCTTCCTACGATTCAAACCGCAACCCGGCGGCGCTCACGGATTCGGACGCGCCGTCGCGGCGTATGTCGGCATGCTGCATGTAGACCCGCCGCGGCCGTGGACACCGACCGGGAAGCTAGAGGCAATGGCGGAGGCCGTCCTGGAGGTGCTTCGCTCGGCCGCGGTGCTCGATGACGTACACCACGACTACCTCGCCGGGCTTCTCACGCCACAGGCCGCCGAAGAAGCCGGTCTGCCGACCGAACCCGACGCGCAAGCCGCCTACGTCCTCGCAGGTCTGCTCAGGTCCGATCGGCGCAAGCTGGTGGACCAGGGGATCATGGAGGTCACCGCAAAGCGATCGGTGTCGGCACCCCGCCGCCACGACGTCATCGCCGAGCTGGCGCTGAGGCCGACACGCAGCGCTGCAAACACACTTTTGCCCGGTGCGGTGGGACGTGAGCGGGCCGCAGCGATGCGCGCTGCCTATCTACGTGCCGCACATCTTCCCGAATACGCCTCGCGGCGATGGGATGTGACTGGTCGTGAACCCGACGAGATCTTCGAGTGCGCTCGGGCCGAACTCCGACGTCCCGACGCCGAACAAGCAAACCCCGAAGCGTGGCGCAATCGTCTGGAGCTCGCCGCGCTCGCCCAGTACCACCTGACCGCATACGAGGCACTCAAGCGCGACGCGATGGGTAACAAAGGAGGTGACAC
Organism: Nocardia sp. NPDC058519; assembly: GCF_042719755.1. NCBI lineage: Bacteria > Bacillati > Actinomycetota > Actinomycetes > Mycobacteriales > Nocardiaceae > Nocardia > Nocardia sp. NPDC058519. Next base: position 5,292 of record NZ_JBHXNK010000064.1, read on the forward strand.
CCGCGGCCCGCACGAACTTCTGAAGCTCATGCTCGAAGACGAACGCGGACTCTTGCTGATGCGGCAGGCGATCGTCGATGGCCGCGCTGGCAATCCACCCCGCATCGTCGATATCAGCGGCACCCCGATTCTCGGCACGTTGAGCGACAAGGGCGAAATCCAGGAGGGCTCCAACGGGACAGCCATCGCGGTCACGGATCACTGGCTGCGCCTGGAAGGTTTCCCGAGCGGCGGTCCGATCAACCGACCGGTGACACTTCCCACTGACACACCCTCAATGAGGGCAACCAAATTGCAAGAAGCTGTCCTCAACACTGTCGATCACATCGCGAAGCTGATGGAAGACCTGCAAGGCGTCGAGGCCCCCAGCGGAGGACGACTCATGGACCAGCGCGGCTGGCCGCTGACCGAGACTTCCGACATCGTGATGTCATTAGCGACGGTTCAGTCCAAACTCGGATATTGGAGCGTCGTCGCGGAGAAGCAAGCCGCCCAGATCGACAAGGATGCTAAGGGCGATGACGAAGATTCTGAGGACGACACCCACACGGAAGAAACTTCTCGGGGTTGGGACGACGAGTCATGAGGTCGAGTGCGGCTCGCTCTTCGCCAGAGGCGCACGGATCATCCGGCGATCAACCGTTCACGGGGGCTGTCGGCAACCACACCACCTGAAGTGTTGGTGGTGTGGGTCGGACTGCCGCGCGGTCGAGTGACAGGATGACCTGCCCCCACTACTTGTGGCGAAGGGTCGCGCTCTGCTGACGGTCGCAGTAGCGTGACCCGACTCGACCCACAAGGTTGCGTCCAATAGCGTGGTGTACGGCCCGACCATCGGACCAGGTCCGAGCGTGTCGTAGCCGGAAATAGGGAGGTCACCGCGTGACCCTTG
>NZ_JBHXNK010000065.1:0-5277 GCF_042719755.1 Nocardia sp. NPDC058519
CGATCACCGACAGTCGCCGCCACGGCGAACATGATGCCCCACCCGAGGACCTATCGGACGAGAACCGGAAACTCGATTGGGAGACATGACCTAGCCGCGACCACCCGTTGCCGGAAGTCCGCGACTTCTGGCATTTCTTCGTAGGAGGCGAGGCGTGCCCGCACATCGCGCAGGTAGGCGGGCGTTCGGCGAAGGCATCGCGGGCGTAGGTTGCCCCAACCAGACCGGAAATTCCCGCAGTCACTCCATCTTCAGGCTCACTAGCAACATTACTACCTCCAAAATTTTCGAATTTGATTACTTTCCCGATACAGTCGATACTCGATAAATTCCGCCGTCAAGAACTCGTCGAATTCCTTCACGTGAGCTTTTGAGTCCAAATCATTCATGCCAATTGGTTTCACATATACCAGTCAATCGTCGCTGAAACAGGTTGATACCTTCCAGCATGAACACCCAGTATGAGCACAGCACGAAGGCGAGTTGGGCGTATGTTCCAAAGCGCAAGTGACACCCGTTCTCTTCGCCGAGCGAAGGCGAGAAGATCGTCATATTCGGCCCGCTCGAGAAACCAGGTCGTCCCATGCTCCTCGACAGCGCATACCATCAGACTGGCGACACCCACCGTATACTGGGCGGTAGAAGGACGTATCCAAATCCGTTCCGAGCACCCAATTCATGAAAATTCGCTTCATCGAGTGTACCGGTGAAGCGCGGCTGCAGATTTCCTACCAACTGCGCGGCAGCAGGAAGGCGATCGATCAAATCGCCGACGGTAGCTGAGATCATCGCCACACGGAACACAATTTCGTAACGCTCAAGGGACCGACTTCTAATCGTAAACCAAAATGCACGTCGCGGATCGCCAACGCCCGATTCGGGACCAACCAACATCAGTGCAATTATGGGATCGTTCGTCATTTCCAGCTCGCCGCCCGGAGAATTGTCCATGCGAGCTCTGAAATACCCAATCTTCGAGAATTCTGATTCAATATCGGCTATCAGTCGCGTCAAGAACTTTCGAGTCAGGGAGCCATAGTAACGCGGTTCTACTTGCACGGTGCCAAAGCCGGAGAACCCGGCTCTACAACCACGTTCGAAAGATGATCGAACGGTCCGCCCTACTGATTCCGAGTTCAGAATTCTTGGCAGCTTAGCGCAACAGCTTGGCCCGGACGCAACGGGGACAAGCAACCTATATACTGAGCGTGAACCTTGCGATGCTTGTGGCAATGTGGTGCCACAATTCATGAAGAAATACTCTGGAGTGAAAGTGAAGGTGACCTATGGCGCGCGACGATAGTAACCACGACATAGAGACCTTCAGTCGTGAGTTGATAGAGTCCGGATTTGCAACGAGCGACTCGATCATAGGGTGTGACTCAGCGGAGATCGCACAGGTCTACTCCGTCACACCCGAAGGCTTCCCTATTCCTGATGAGTATCAGGCGTTTCTTGAATATATGGGCAAGAAGGCTGGCACGCTCTTCAGAGGAACTGACCTATTCTTTCCGCGGATGCTCGATGCCATAGAGGCGGCCGAAGACGTCTTCGGCAAGGAATTAGCGTTGGAGGGCAAGTTTTTCTTCGGTCATCACCAAGGTTATAAAGTGTATTTCTTTAAGCGCGGATCTGGTGCAGTCTATGCCTACCAGGAGGGTTCTTCCGAGGACCAAAAGCTTGCAGATGGGTTCATCGAATTCCTTCGGCAGTCCTGGCGTATCCAGCAGAAGACTCGCAAATCTACGGAAGCGATGCGTAGGGAGAGAAACCAAATGTAGGGTGTCATGAGGAAAATCGCAAAGTCCTATTAACGAGGTCCGCACCGCTCGGTCACCCAAACCGCAGAATACGCGCCGACAACAAACCACGGACGAACGAGCACACTGGGAGCGGTTGCTCACCGCGCTCACCCCCGAGGCTCGCAAGCACCGCAAGGCGACGGTCAAGGACAATGTCAGTCCCGGGATTCGGGTGCTGCTCGACTCGATGGACCACCTGCCGGCCGTGGTGTTCAACAACCGCCTCGACATCCTCGCCGTGAACGAACTCGGCCGTGCCCTCTACACGACGGTGCTCGACACCGAAAGTCCGGTGAACACAGCACGTTTCATGTTCCTGCACGAAGACACGGCCAGGGAGCTGTTCCCCGAATAGGAACGCATCGCGAACGACACAGTCTCGATACTGCGCATCGAGGCAGGCCGAGACCCCGACGACCGGCACTGATCACCCTTATCGGTCAGCTCGCTACCGGCAGCCGGCCATTCCGTACTCGTTGGGCCGCCCACGATGTCAAGACACACAAAACAGGTAAGAAGACCTTCCAGAATCCCCTGATCGGAGAGGTCACCCTGCCGTTCGAGAACCTCACTGTCGCTGCTGCGTCGGAACAGGTCCTGACCGTGTTCACCCCGCAGCCGGGCTCACCGGAGCACGATGCGATCCGACTACTCGCCAGCTGGAACGCTCACTCCCCGAATGCTGAGAAAGCCGAGTTCTCCCCGGACACCTGACCAACGAACGGAATCGCCTGGTAGGCCGTCATAGGACGCCGATATCACGGCTGAATGGCTTCGCGTATCTCATCTGCGAGGGCTCGATTGCCGGCTGCGATGAACCTCCTGCGCGTACCCATCGTCGTGTTGATTTCGGGCGTGCTGTTGAGTCCGCAATCCAGCGGGATCGGATTACCATCAAGATCAATTGTCACGCCCCCAGCTGCGTGCAAAATGTAGTGTCCGGGCGACAGATCCCAAACGGCAAATCCCTTGGCGAACTCCACGGTGGCATCAGTGAATCCGGCAGCGACATGACACAGACTGATGGAGCCGAAATCAACCCCAATGCGCCCTCTTCTTTTACCATCCTCCGATGACGCGCTCAGTGCATCGAAAAATCGTTGCTGCTTCGCCAGGGGGCGAAAGCGCTCATCTGGACGCATCAAGTAGTTCGTGACCAGCGCTTGGGAAAGTCGGGCGTTCGAAGGGCGGTCCAGCGTGTGGCGGTCGCCGCTTGCAGTGACCATAAAGGCGCGATCGGCACCATCTAGTTCTCGCATGGCCACGTACAGCTGAACATGATGAAAAATGTCGCCTACTACCGCAATGATGGGCCGCTTCAGGGATCGTGAGTAGACCATGATGTGGGTGTAGCCATGCAGGGATCGAACGGCCAATTCGCTTGTATCCAGCGGATCGACGAGGACACACAAGTCGGGTTCCGGGTCACTTCCAACGACTTGTGGATCGGCCTCTTCTGATGCGTATATGAATGACGGCAGGTACTCAGACAGGAGTTCCCTGTAGCGACCGTGCATCCACAAGTCGTACTCCGTCAAGAAATTGTCCTCATGGCGGACGTTCTCGGTCTCCGAACGAAGCCCTGTTAGCGCGGCTTCCAGCAGCCGGGGCCGTATCTCGGCCATCATGGTTGCCACCATGTCGGTAATGTGCTGCGCCAGCTCAGTCGTATTCTGATCACTCATGTGAAGGTCACCTTTTTCTCGTATCTAGCGCAACTCCAATGGAGGTTCAATGCCGGGCGGACCCATCGTTGCGGCAATGAAAATTGCTTCAAATCCTGCCGCTCGCATAATCTTGGCGCCGGTGAGGTCATCAAAGCTCTCGACGTCCAATTGACGGTCTTTGGTCATTGCACCAAAGACGGCGAAGTACAGCTCAGCCTTGGGGTAGCGGTCGCGCAGTTGCCGGGCGAGGTAGCCGATTACGTCAGCGTGCTTGACCTCGAAATCGCAGATGACAATCGTCGGAGCGTCTTTGGCCTCCGGGTAGAAGGATGCACTATCCAATTCTATGCCGTCGCGCACCTTGTTAAACCGCAAGTACCCGATTCGGCATCGGGAAAATCGGGAGGAAGCAAGGAATGTCGCCATAACCAAACCGGCCTCATTGACTCCGAAACAGATATCCATATCTAGGCGTTTGCCCAGGTTCTTGATCTGTTGCGACAACCGTTCCACCCCATACCCGAAGGTTTCCCAAGTCAGATCGATCAATCTGCCTGGCTGAGGATTAGGCAGGGTGAACACATCTATCTCAGGGTTCCCGTATTCGACGGTTGGAACCGTCAATACGAACTCCGGCCCGACTTGACCCCTTTGAAGGTCTGGGGCGGGGAACTGATTCCGTATCGCGCCATGCTCGAGCGTCGAGGTTGATCCACCGCTTGAAACCTTTTCCTCTGTAAAGCTTTTCAGCGCTAGCTGATCTTCGATAGGCAGCCGCTCGTAAGCCTCGGCGATCAGCTCTGTTGGGCTGATGCTTTCCTCCGCGACCCCCAGCGGTCCCCGCCCGTAGGCCGCGCACAAGATGAGCAAACCTGACATCGGAGGTGGGGAACCCTGCCCCCTGCTGCGCGCCCACGACTCCCAAGCGTTGACCGACGTGCCACCGAGGCTGGTCTGGTTTCCGGTCACGTTGTTATAGCGCGCTGCCGCCTGATCTTGGGACAGGCCCGCCGCATAGCGGTACGCCTGCAAACTCGGCACGTCCGGGTACCGGGCCATCAGCTCAGCCGCCGCGCCTTGTACCGACCCCAACTCGGTCCACAGTTTCTTACCCTGCGCGGCCAGCTCACGGCCGCGCGCCTGCGGGCTCATCTGGTTGCTCGTGCCTGCGTTCGCGCCCGGTGACCTCGATGACGTTCCCATGACCGACAGCCCTCCACCCCACGAGCAGTAGTTGCCAGGAAGGTTACCCATCGCAATGGGCAACTTCTGCACTTCACGCCATCTTCGCAGGTCAAGCTACCCAAAAACCGGTTGGAGCTCGTACTGCCCAGCAGGTGTGAGGACCACTGGCCGACTGGGAGGGTGATCAGCAGCAACCATCGCCCCCACAGGAGCTAGCAGCTATGACGGTCTTCGCGCACTCATCAGCGCCCGACGAGAGGCGGCGTGTTGCCGACCGCCCGACCGCCTATGAATCGACACCACTCGCAACGTTGCCACTGTGCCCAACAAGGAGGGATCGATGAGCACGGAGAACCTGACAGATGTTGAGCAGCGGGTGCTCGATGTCCTTGCCCCAGGTGGTCTGCTCACCGCCGACACGATCGCCCGCAATTTGAATATGTCGCCGTGGCGTGTAGCGCGCGCCCTGAACTCGTTGCGCCGCAACGGTGATGCCTTTCGGAACCGGCATGCCCAGTGGCGGGTAACGGTGGTCAAGTCCAAATGCGTGGTGTAACGGGATGATCCCCGCGTGACCGCAGTTGGTCAGGCGGTCAAAGCTTCAACCGAGTCTCCTTCCTGCC
>NZ_JBHXNK010000066.1:0-3515 GCF_042719755.1 Nocardia sp. NPDC058519
CAGGCCGGGATCAGCCACGGCTCTTCTCCTCGGTGGGGGTGAGGTAGGTGTCCGGCCCGCAATCGGTGTCGCACTGGTCGCACCGCCACCGCCCGCCAGCACCGCTACGGCTGTCGTGCCGGCAGTCGGTCTCCTCGGTGGGGACGTACAGGACAGTGACGGACTTGTCGTCCCGGAACACCTCGTAGTGGTAGGCGGGAATGTTGTGGCCAACCCAGAGCCATCCATCGGTGACGCGCTGCCAAACCGTGCAGGTGTCGGTCCCCATGACTACGGTCCCTACAGGCATATTCGTGAACTCGGAATAGTCCGTGATCTCGCGGGCGGGTGGACGCACGCCCACAGCGTTGAGGCGTTTCGCGGCCTCCTCGCACTGGTCCCGCGTGGCGTAGAGCCTTTCGCCGTAGATCAGGCCGGTCAGGGTCTCGCGGTCACTCGCCATCACGGGGCTCCTTTGGTGCGATCGGGAGATGCAGGACGACGGCCGGGCCGTCGAGGGTCACCGACTCCCCCGCCGTCAGGACTAGACGGCGGGACGGCGGGGTGATCCAGGTAGGCGAGTCGTCGCGGTATGCGCCAGGGAATCGGCTGGTCGCATGCAGAGCGCGGGCCAGCGACTGCTCGTGCGTGCTGGTCTCGGCGGCAGGGTCGTACACCTTGAGGACGGCCAGGAGCCGGTGCATCTCCAGCGCGGTCGGGGTGTCGCGGTCACTCGCCATTACGGGCACTCGCATTCGGCGTAGACGGTGCCGTGGACCTGGACGCGACCGCAGGTGTCGCACGTGGGGTACTCGGGCTGAGCTTCAGCCAACTGAGCAGCCAGGTGGTCGGCGCGGGCGTTGGCCTCCTTGAGCTGTGCGATCAGTGTGTCGATGACGGCATCGCCCATCCAGCGGGTGCCGGTGTCCCCGTCCGGGCCGATAGCCAGGAGGGTGTAGCCGGGACGGGTGCGCCAGTAGGCGATCTCGGAGGCTTGGTGGGCCGGGATCAGGTGAATGTCTTCGGCCCACTCCGGGCGGTCGGCGTAGGGGCTGTGCGTCCGCTTGATCGCGACATAGGCGTGCGGCTGGTCGTCGGCGGGGATCGGGTCAGCGGGGGTCTCAGCGTCGATCACAGCGGTGTCCTCGGTGGGTGCGGGTTTGGGTGTGCGGAGATTGGTGACGCGGTGCTCGGCGAGCTCGCGGCGGCCGGAGGCGAGGAGAGCGGCGACGACGGGGTTCGGGTCGGTCATGACTGGCCACCTTCGACAACGCGGCGGAGGTGCTGGATCGATCGGGCGGCCGACTCTTCCCACTCAGCGATGCGAACCCGCGCGGCACGGACCTCGCCGATCAGCGCCAGGATCACCTCGTCGGCGATCAGGTCACCGTCGCCCTCCTCGATGAGCTCCGCGGCCTCGGTCAGCTCCTGATCGGTGAGCCGGACGGTCGAGCCGATCGGGCGCTGGGACAGTGCGGTGTCGGGTGTGAGGTCGGTGCTCATGCCTTGCCGCCTTCAGGTGCGGGGATGTGGATGACCCGGACCGGGCCGCGCTGGGCTGTCAGGGCTGCACTGGTCCACCGGCCGGAGCCCTCCGACCATTGGCCGCCGGACGGGTTGGCCAGGGTGGGTGCGTGTGCCCACCAGCGGGTTGACAGGCCGGGGGTTGTCCAGCGCTGCCACATCACGCCGTGCTGGTCGATCACGGCTGAACCGTCCGGGAGGGTGTCGAGGTAGCCGGGATCGGCGGGGACCCCGTTCTGCACTGCGGCAAGAGCGGCGAGAATCTCGATCCGGGCGGCGTTGGCTTCACCGAGGGCCGTGGCCAGCCGGTCCACATCCTGTTCGGCCTCGATCAGTTTCTCCCGCAGGATGTGAGCCTCGGCCCGCGCGTGCTGGAGTTCCTCGGTGTGCCGGTCGTCGGCGTTGAGGAGAGCGGCCCGCTGCTGGTCGATGTGCTGGGCGAGGGCATCGAGAGCGGCCCCCGGCTCGATGTGGATCTTCATGCCTTGCCGCCTTCGGGGAGCAGGTACACAGCGACGGCCCGGTAGTTCTCACTCGCGGCGTCGGCCATGACGTTGCGGTGGCCATTGACAGTGGGGCCGTACCAGGTCGCGGCATCCACATGACGCCAGCCATCCATCGCGAAGTCGAGATGCTGGTAGCCGAGCAGCTCACCGCGTGAGGCGCGGAGTCGTTTGTTCTCGACCTCGGCGGCGGCCAGCTTCTCGCGCAGGATGTTCGCTTCGTCCCGGGCGAGGACGAGCTCGCGGGGTTCGGGGGCGAAGGGGTCGCGCGCTGGGGCCGGTGCGGTGTCGGCGGTGATGCGCAGGCCGTGACGGGCAGCGAGCTCGGTGATCTTGACGGCGAGGGTGTCGGCGGCAGAATCAGCTACCTGGAGCCAGTCATTCAGGTCCCGCGCCATTCGCACAGTCGGCGAGTTGAAGGCCATGACCTCCATGAGCGTGCTGTGGACGCCAACGTTCGGCACCCGCTGCAGAAGCTCGACGGCAGCGGCGATCTCAACGGAGGTGGGCGGGGTGACAGCGGGGATGGTCATGCTCGGATCTCCTGGGTGGGGATGAGGTCGACCGGCTCGGCGGCGGTCTCGGTGCAGGCGGGGCAGGTGTCGCCGTCGTCGTCGTGCGCCCAGCCCTCGGCGAACAGCTGGGCGCGGAGCTCGGGGAGGACGGCGGCCATGGTCTCGGTTTCGGCGAGGTGCCGGCGGACGAGGTCACCGCAGTGGTCGCAGGTCAGGGTCAGGGTGCGGCGGGTCATGCTTCACCGAGCCATTCGCTGATGGCTTCGCGCACCTCGAGCGGCAGGTCGGCAGCAGACGGAGACCGGCGAACCGGCCGGTCAACGACGTTGTCCCAGCGCTGGACCTCGATGGTCCAGCTGGCGCAGTTCTCGCCGGGCAAGGACTCGTAGCTGATCTTCGTGGGCATGACGACGGTCATCGGATCTCCTCCGGACGCACCTCGGCGGACTCGGCCATGAACGTGAGAGTGACCAGCGCGGTGTCGTTCTCGTGCCGCACCTGCGGGCCCTCCGCGGTGAGGCACCAGGGGAACTCCTCGCCGCCGACGGTGAGGGTCTTGGCCACGTGGTCGACGACCACGTGCGGAGCGATATCGAAGCTCATCGGGTCGCCTCCGTGGGGAGGTCGATGTCGGCGAAGCCGTGCAGCGTCAGCGGCTGCCCGGCGCCGATCTCCTCGCGCCACTGATAGATCCACTCGCCGAGAGAGTCACCGGCATCCCATGCCCCGGCCAGGTACCGCGCGGCACGGTCAGCCGCCACGGGGTCAACCCTGTGCAGGACAGCAAGCAGGTACGCGGTGCCGTAGCCGCTCGCGTTCGCCGCCGCAGTGCGCCAAAGCATCTCGGCATCGACCCGGCCGCCGAGTTCCTTGTCGACCGCGGCGACCGCCTTGCCCAAGTCGAACCCGGTGCGGAATCGGTCTCCTGCCTTCACCTCGCTGTCGAGGAGGGAGCCGAGCAGTGACAGTGCAGGCTTCGCGGGATCGCCCGCCC
>NZ_JBHXNK010000067.1:0-2210 GCF_042719755.1 Nocardia sp. NPDC058519
CGTGCGCCACGAGGCGCTGTTATCCATATTGGAGGTGGAATGACTCCGAAGTGATTGTGTCGCAGCACGATTGCTGTAGCTGAGGGCAGCCTGATCCGGGAGACGCCGGGGAGGGCGGAAAGCAGCCCTGACAAAGTCGGGACGTGCCAGTACTGCCGAATGGTGCGGGTCCGGTGAGCGTGGGACAGAGGTGGACGAGAGGAACCGGTGTCATAAAGCTCCTCAAGTTTGGGTGCCAGCTCCAACTCGGTGGATATGGGCTGGCTTGCGGTGCATCTCCGATCGCCTTTAGTGGATCGGGGAACTCCCCTGACGGACTGTCCTGTCTGATGGGGAGGCCACGGTGAAAGCCTGCGGCGTAGCCGTGGCGAGGCCGCTGGAGCAAAGCCGGCCGCCTCCTGTCCCGAATGGATAGCAGTGAACGTGGGAACCATCTCGTTTCGCCCATTGGTGATCGTGGCCAACGGTTTTCGGTGGGCAGGCTCGTCGTCAGCTGACGGAACGTGATGGGGCGGAGGGGTCGTAGTAGTCCGAGCCCGGGAAAGCCGGGTACATGGCGAAGGACCCCAGTGGATATCAACAGTAAGGGACTGTAATGGACGGAGTCATTCGTGAATTCGAGTGAATCGTGGCCGGACTTCGATGAAGCCTGGTCGCGAGTACGGCGGATGCAGGCCAAGCTGTACTTGTGGGCGACCCGGAATCCGGGTCGAGAGTTCGATGATCTGCATAATCTGGTGTGCGATCCGGCGTTTCTGGTACACGCTTGGGAACGGGTTCACGGTAACAAGGGCGGTCGAACAGCCGGGATCGATGGAGTAGCACCTCGATCGATCCCGAAAGAGTCGACAGTGCTCCTATCGAAATTACGTGTCGAGCTGCGGGAGAGAAGATTTCGTCCGCAGCCAGTGCGTGAGAAGTTGATCCCGAAACCGGGCTACCCCTTGAAGAAGCGCCGGTTGGGGATACCAACGACGGCGGACCGTGTCGTTCAGGCTGCGCTGAAGTTGGTGCTCGAGCCGATCTTCGAGGCCGGATTCCAGCCCAGCTCGTATGGGTTCCGTCCTCGTCGTCGTGCTCAGGACGCGATCGCCGAGATCCATCAGTTCGGCTCCCGAGGTTATCGCTGGGTGCTCGAAGCTGATATCGAGGCGTGTTTCGACCGGATCGACCACACCGCTCTGATGGAGCGGGTGCGTCACCGGATCGGGGACAAACGGGTCCTGGCCCTGGTGAAAGCCTTCCTGAAAGCCGGTGTCCTCACCGAGGAAGGGCTGAACCGGGATTCCCATGCAGGAACTCCCCAGGGCGGGATTCTTTCGCCATTGCTTGCGAATATCGCCCTGTCGGTACTGGATGACCACTATCAACACAAGTGGGACGTCGCGGGCGGCGGCGGATTGCTTTCCGATCCTCGCTCGCGACGAAAGTATCTACATTCCAAGGGAGAGGCGACCTATCGATGCGTTCGCTACGCGGACGATTTCGTGGTCCTGGTCCATGGCGGGCAACACCATGCCGAACAGGCCAGGATCGAGGTCGCTGAGGTTCTTCGTCCGATGGGGTTGACCCTATCGCCGGAGAAGACTCGTGTATTGCACATCGATGAAGGGTTCGACTTCCTCGGCTGGCGTATCCAGCGCCGGGCCAAGCGAGGTACGAATCGGAAGAAGATGATCGTCTATACCTATCCGTCGAAGAAGTCTCTGGCTTCGATCGTCGCGAAGGTCAGGCGCATCACCAGCAGAGCAATGACCTATATGTCGTTGGAAAAGGTGCTCAAATGTCTGAACCTGGTGGTTCGGGGATGGTGTATGTACTTCCGGCACGGTGTTTCCTCTGACACATTCAGCTACCTCGGCCACTACATGTGGCGGGAAGTAGCGCACTGGATGAGCATGAAACACCGTCGTGTTCGCTGGCGAGAACTCCGACGCCGATACTCCGATCCGAGGTATCCGGCCTGGCTGCCAGCCGAGAACGGGACCGTGCTCTATAACCCCGCGGAAATAGTCATCGAACGATACCGATGGCGGGGTTACACGATCCCGACACCATGGAGCGCTTTGGCCGAACAACTCGACACACTCTCACGAGCATGACGTCCATGGAGAGCCGGATGCGGTGAGAGCCGCACGTCCGGTTCGGCGGGCGGCCAAGGGAAACGGATTCGGAGCAATCCGGACACCGCGCCCTTGGCCGACCCGACT
>NZ_JBHXNK010000068.1:0-1956 GCF_042719755.1 Nocardia sp. NPDC058519
CAGGCCGGGATCAGCCACGGCTCTTCTCCTCGGTGGGGGTGAGGTAGGTGTCCGGCCCGCAATCGGTGTCGCACTGGTCGCACCGCCACCGCCCGTCAGCACCGCTACGGCTGTCGTGGGGGCAGTCGTCGTCCTCGTCGACGGGTTCGTACAGCACGGTGACGCCCGCACCACGGCAGGCGGTGAGCAGTTCGGCACTGGTGTAGGACCCGAACGGCTTGATCCACACCACGGGACTGGTTTCGTCCGGGACGGACTGGTGGGACACCCCGTAGGCCAGGACGACAGAGAACGGCGGAAGCGTGTCCAACTCGGCCGCGTCGCTGATCTCGCGAGCAGGTGGACGCACGCCCGCAGAGATCAGCGCTTCGGCGACATGCTCGGCCCACCCGTGAGCACCAGGGCCGGCGGTCGGGTCGTCGTTGGTGACCCAGTGCGCTGACGGGCACGAGCACTGGAGCTTGTCGCGGCGGTCCCTCCACGACCAGTGGCCGATGACCAGCTCGGCCAGGGTGTCGCGGTCACTCGCCATCGGACACCCACTTGCGCACGATCACGTTTTCCTCGACCTGGCGCACCGGCACCAACCGCAGCGAGTAGTACTCGCCCGGCTGCTGGTCTTCCTGGTTCTCGGTGAGGCCGTGCTCGTAGTCCCAGGCGTAGTGCTGCCCGGACGGCCCCTTGGTGATGACGGTGACGGTGCGCAACCAGCGGCGGTCAGCGCCGTCCTCGTCCTCCACGAACACGAAGCCGTCGACGCCCTCGTCGTCCATGTAGGTGAGTTCGTGCCAGTCGTCGCCTGTGATGAGGGCTTTGAGCTGGTCGATCTCGGCGGTCTGGTCAGACATGGTTCTCCTCGGCGGGTGTGTGGAGCAGGGTCAGGTGGCCGTTGTCGAGCAGGTCGGCCGCGGCGTGCATGAGCTTGGAACCTGGCGGGAACCACGCGACCACCCCGCCGATGCGGGCGCGGATCTTCCCGAAGGCGACACCATCCGGGTGCAGGACGATGGACCCGATCGGCAGGTCACCGAGTTCGTCAGGGTCGGAGATCACGCGGGGGCGTTGGGCTTCGATCTCGTCGGCCAGCTCGGTCAGGAGGCGCGCGGCGCCCGGCTGGAAGTTGGCTCGCATCGCAACAGCCTTGGTGCGGGCGTCGGCGACCAGGTCGCGGGGCGCGCTCATGCCTGGCCGACTTCGGGGGCGATGTGGATGACCCGAACCGGGCCGCGCTGGGCTGTCAGGGCCGCGCTGGTCCACCGGCCGGAGCCCTCTGACCAGGTGCCGCCATCCGGGCTAGCCAGAGCGGGGGCGTGCGCCCACCAACGGACCGACAGGCCGGGGGTTGTCCAGCGCTGCCACATCACGCCGTGCTGGTCGATCACGGCCGAACCGTCGGGGAGGGTGTCGAGGTAGCCGGGATCGGCTGGGACGCCGTTCTGTACTGCGGCGAGAACGGTGAGCAGGTCGACGCGGGCGGCGTTGGCTTCACCGAGGGCAGTGGTCAGCCGGTCAACGCTGGCCTGTTCTTCGCCGAGTTTCTCCCGCAGGATGTGCGCCTCGGCCCGCGCGTGCTGGAGGTCCTCGGCGTGCCCAGCGTTGGCGTCGAGCAATGCGGCCCGCTGTTGGTCGATGTGCTGGGCGAGGGCTTCGAGCGCGGCTGTCGGTTCGATGTGGATTTTCATGCCTTGCCGCCTTCGGGGAGCAGGTACATGACGGCGATGCGGCGGCCGGGAGTGCCCGGCGATGTTTCGCGGGCCTCAGCGAGAGTGCCCGGAATCTGGTGCAGGGCGTTCCACTTGACGCCTTCGTTGTAGCGATCGGGGGCCACGACGTAGTAGCCGACCAGCTCGCCGGGGTCGGTGGTGATGCGCAGGCCGTGACGGGCAGCGAGCTCGGTGATCTTGACGGCGAGGGTGTCGGCGGCAGAATCAGCTACCTGGAGCCAGTCATTCAGGT
>NZ_JBHXNK010000069.1:0-1671 GCF_042719755.1 Nocardia sp. NPDC058519
CACACAAGACCTCCGATGGTTTTAGGAGTCAAGCCGCAGCGCGTGTCGGAGGCGTGTCGGGGAAGGGCCCGAATGCTTTTGTCGGATCGAAGGACTGACCGGATTGGAGGCAGTGGTGAAGCTGGCCAAGCATCTTGTTGAACAGATGGCGCAACGCGGCCGCGTGCCGGTCGCCGCCTGCCCGCCGACGCAGATAGTGGACGCGGGCCGGGCTGGGGTTGGCCATTGCGGAGAAGGCCCAGGCCCAACCAGCAGCGGCCAGACGGTCGTTCTTGATGCGCCGGTGGGTGATGGAGATCGACTTGCCCGATGCCCGGGTGACGGGCGCGGATCCGGCGTAGGCCTTCAGCGCTCGATCATTAGCGAATCTTCCTCGGTCATCACCGATCTCGGCGAGAACCCTGGCGCCGGTGAGATCGGCCAGCCCGGGAAAGCTGGTCACGATGGCGTAGTCGGGGTGCTTGCGAAACTCCTCGGCCGCGGCCTGCTCCAGGTCGTCAGCGCCCAAGCATCCAGCGTCCAAGGTTGCGAGCAGGGCGAGGGCCTGGCGGCCTCTAGCCTTCTCGACCAGGTTCGGTTGCCTCATCTGTGGGGTGCGCAGGCCATCGACGATCTCGGCGGCCAGAGCATCGACTCCACGCTGGCGTCCGGCACGGCGCAGCGCGGCGGCGACCCTGGTCTTGGTGAGTTTGGCCGCGTGCGCGGGCGTCGGTGCGATTGCCAGAACGGCGCGAGCCTCGGGCTTGGCCAGGTTGGTGGCCGATTTTCCGGCGAAGGTTGCCAAGAACGCCGGGTAGTACTCGCGCAGCAGCGACCGCAGCTCGTTGCTGGCCTTGGTGCGTCGCCAGACCGCGTCTTGCTGGGCGCGCGCCAAAACCGCGATGGCCTGGACGAGTTCGCTGTCAGCGGGCAGCGAACGGTGGTATTCGCCGTCGACGCGGATGATGTTGGCAAGGGTCATGGCGTCGACATGATCGGATTTGGCGCGAGCCATGGAATGGCGTTCGCGGTAGCGGGCGACGGCCATCGGGTTGATCGAGTAGACGGCGCGTCCGCTAGCGCGCAGCGCGGCGACCATCAGCCCACGTGGGGTTTCGATCGCGACGGGAATCGGGTCCTCCGCGGTGTCGCCGGCCTCGGTCAGCACAGCCGTAAGTTCAGCGAGACCAGACGGGTCGTCAGCAATCCGCTTCTTGGACACGAGCTTTCCGTCATGATCGACGATCGCGATGTCGTGATGGTCTTCGGCCCAGTCGATTCCGCAGTATCAGTGCATTCCGACCTCCCTCGTGTCGAGTGTTTCCGCAGGTCCAAGACCTCGGCGAGAACGCGCAGCGCCCTACTTACGAGCCTCTGTGGGCTTGCCTCCGATGAGCTGTTCGCGATCCCAGCGCACCTGCACGGCACCGGTCTCTGCAAGAGCTCGAAGCTCTCAGAAGATGGGGTGTCTGATCGTGCAAGCAGGCTCGAACCACGAGCAATTCGTATCGGTGCGCGCGGCCGGACCGGACCGGACAGCGAATCAGCTCTCAGCCCGCGACTGGCAGATAAGTCCAGCCTGACCGGGCGCTCTAAGCCTTGTGTGAAGGGTCGATCGCCCTAGGAGATATCGAAAGAGTCACCCGGTCACGCCGCGAACGATCGACCCATCGCACCCACGCTCAGCCTCGC
>NZ_JBHXNK010000070.1:0-1512 GCF_042719755.1 Nocardia sp. NPDC058519
TCAAATACCTCTCTTTTTGGGGGGGCCCGCTTCTTTGTTTAAATCCCCCCTGTGGTCACAAACTGCGGGGGGGGGGGGCCCCCCCCCCACCCCGCCCCCCCCCCCCCGGCCCGATGTCGGTCTTATCTCAGAGCTGACCGACGACCCAGTCGATCGAACGGGTCAGCCGCGAAACATCTTCCGGGTCGATCGCCGGGAACATGCCGACACGCAGCTGGTTACGGCCCAGCTTGCGGTAGGGCTCGGTGTCGACGATGCCGTTGGCGCGCAGGATCTTGGCGACCTGGGCCGCGTCGACCGCGTCGTCGAAGTCGATGGTGCCGACGACCTGCGAGCGGTGCGCCGGGTTCGTCACGTACGGGGTGGCGAACGAGCTCGACTCGGCCCACGAGTACAAGCGCGAGGACGAGTCCAGGGTGCGCTTCACGGTCCAGTCGAGGCCGCCGTTGGCGTTCATCCACTCGATCTGATCGGCGAACAGCAGCAGGGTGGCCAGCGCCGGGGTGTTGTAGGTCTGGTCCTTGGAGGAGTTGTCGACCGCGATCGGCAGCGACAGGAACTCCGGGGTCCAGCGACCCGACTCCTTGATCTCGGCGACGCGGGCCAGTGCGGCCGGGCTCATGATCGCGATCCACAGGCCACCGTCGGCCGCGAAGCACTTCTGCGGGGCGAAGTAGTAGACGTCGGAATCGGCGATGTTCACCGGCAGACCGCCGGCGCCGGAGGTGGCGTCGATGGCGATCAGGGCGTTCTCCGAGCCGACCGGACGCGACACCGGGATGGACACACCGGTGGAGGTCTCGTTGTGGGCCCAGCCGATGAGGTCGACCGAGGGGTCCGAGACGGGCTCGGGCGCGCTGCCCGGCTCCGAGGAGACGACGATCGGGTCACCGATGAACGGGTTGCCCTTGGCGACCGAGGCGAACTTCGAGGAGAACTCGCCGTTGGTCAGGTGCAGCGAACGCTCGCGGATCAGGCCGAAGGCGGCGGCATCCCAGAACGCGGTGGTGCCACCGTTGCCGAGCACGACCTCGTAGCCGTCGGGCAGGGAGAACAGCTCGCGCAGGCCGTTGCGCACGCGCGCGACCACGTCCTTGACCGGCTTCTGTCGATGCGAGGTACCGAACACCGAGGCGCCGACAGTCACCAGGGACTGCAGCTGCTCCGGGCGGACCTTGGACGGGCCGCAGCCGAACCGTCCGTCGGCGGGCTTGAGGTCAGCGGGAATTGTCGGGAACGCACTGGTCATGGGGGCGAGTTTAGTGGTCGGCGGATCGCGGTTGTTGGGGTGGGGTGGCGCTGTGAGGCGGGACACGCGGCGTCGCGGGTGGAGGTTGAGGGATCTGTTGTTTGGTGGTGGGAGAGGAGTGATGTCCGGGGGTTGGTAGTCCCAGGCAGGTTTGACGCTGTGTTTATCGGCGCGCTGGCGCGCGCGTGTCCGCGGCCCTGATTGGCCCGCCGGTCAGCCACCGCGAATCGCTCCTTCGTCGCATCTTCGCGGCGGCTGACCGG
>NZ_JBHXNK010000071.1:0-1440 GCF_042719755.1 Nocardia sp. NPDC058519
GGCTGTAGTAGGTAAGCGATGGGGTGACGCAGGAAGGTAGCTGGGCCAGGTGATGGAATACCTGGTGTAAGCGTGTAGGGCGAACGGTAGGCAAATCCGCCGTTCATATAGCTTGAGACGTGATGCGTACCCGTTGAGGGGAATTCAGTGATCCTATGCTGCCGAGAAAAGCCTCTAGCGAGCTGGTACACGGCCCGTACCCCAAACCGACACAGGTGGTCAGGTAGAGAATACTAAGGCGATCGAGAGAACTGTGGTTAAGGAACTCGGCAAAATGCCCCCGTAACTTCGGGAGAAGGGGGACCACATCTGGTGAACGGATTTACTCCGGGAGCTGGGTGGGGTCGCAGAGACCAGAGAGAAGCGACTGTTTACTAAAAACACAGGTCCGTGCGAAGTCGTAAGACGATGTATACGGACTGACGCCTGCCCGGTGCCGGAAGGTTAAGAGGACCGGTTAGCCTGTCATGGGCGAAGCTGAGAATTTAAGCCCCGGTAAACGGCGGTGGTAACTATAACCATCCTAAGGTAGCGAAATTCCTTGTCGGGTAAGTTCCGACCTGCACGAATGGCGTAACGACTTCTCTGCTGTCTCAACCACAGACTCGGCGAAATTGCATTACGAGTAAAGATGCTCGTTACGCGCGGCAGGACGAAAAGACCCCGGGACCTTCACTATAGCTTGGTATTGGTGTTCGGTACGGTTTGTGTAGGATAGGTGGGAGACTGTGAAAGCGACACGCTAGTGTTGTGGGAGTCGTCGTTGAAATACCACTCTGATCGTATTGGACTTCTAACCTCGGACCATGATCTGGTTCAGGGACAGTGCCTGGTGGGTAGTTTAACTGGGGCGGTTGCCTCCCAAAATGTAACGGAGGCGCCCAAAGGTTCCCTCAGCCTGGTTGGCAATCAGGTGTTGAGTGCAAGTGCACAAGGGAGCTTGACTGTGAGACTGACAGGTCGAGCAGGGACGAAAGTCGGGACTAGTGATCCGGCACCGGCAAGTGGAAGCGGTGTCGCTCAACGGATAAAAGGTACCCCGGGGATAACAGGCTGATCTTCCCCAAGAGTCCATATCGACGGGATGGTTTGGCACCTCGATGTCGGCTCGTCGCATCCTGGGGCTGGAGTAGGTCCCAAGGGTTGGGCTGTTCGCCCATTAAAGCGGCACGCGAGCTGGGTTTAGAACGTCGTGAGACAGTTCGGTCTCTATCCGCCGCGCGCGTAAGAAACTTGAGGAAGGCTGTCCCTAGTACGAGAGGACCGGGACGGACGAACCTCTGGTGTGCCAGTTGTTCCGCCAGGAGCACTGCTGGTTGGCTACGTTCGGAAGGGATAACCGCTGAAAGCATCTAAGCGGGAAGCCTGTTCCAAGATGAGGTTTCTCTCCCACTTGATGGGTTAAGGCCCCCTACAGACCATGGGGTTGATAGGCCAGAA
>NZ_JBHXNK010000072.1:0-1424 GCF_042719755.1 Nocardia sp. NPDC058519
GGTTGCGTCCAATAGCGTGGTGTACGGCCCGACCATCGGACCAGGTCCGAGCGTGTCGTAGCCGGAAATAGGGAGGTCACCGCGTGACCCTTGAAGAGACCGCCAAAGTCACTTGAAGGAGAAATCACGCGATGACCTCTGTCCAGCGTATCGACCCGAACAAGCCCTTCGATGCCCAACTCGCCGCGGCCAGTCCTGATCTGCTGCGAGAATTGCTGTCCAGCTTCGTCCACACGATCATGAACGCCGAGGCCGACACGATGTGTGGTGCCGACTACGGCCAACGCAGCGACGACCGCGTCAACTCCCGAAACGGATACCGCCACCGCGATTTCGATACCCGAGTCGGGACCATGGACGTCGCGATCCCCAAACTGCGGTCGGGGACCTATTTCCCCGACTGGCTGCTCGAACGACGCAAACGCGCCGAGCGGGCCCTGACCAGCGTGGTCGCGACCTGCTACCTGCTCGGAGTCTCTACTCGCCGGATGGAGAAACTCGTCGAATCCTTGGGCGTGACACAGCTTTCCAAGTCCCAAGTCTCGATCATGGCCGCCGACCTCGATGCCCAAGTCGAAGCATTCCGCACCCGACCCCTCGATCAAGGCCCTTACGCGTTCGTCGCCGCGGACGCGTTGGTGTTGAAAGTCCGCGAGAACGGGCGCGTGGTCAACGTCCACGCCCTGGTCGCGACCGGCGTCAACGCCGATGGATTCCGGGAAATCCTGGGCTTGCAAGTCACCTCCGGCGAGGACGGCGCCGGCTGGTTGGCGTTCTTCCGCGACCTGGTTGCTCGGGGATTGGCTGGTGTCGAGTTGGTGACCTCGGATGCTCACGCGGGCCTGGTCGCCGCGATCGGGGCGACGTTGCCCGGCGCGTCCTGGCAACGGTGCCGCACCCACTACACCGTGAACTTGATGTCGGTGACCCCGAAATCGTCGTGGCCCTGGGTTCGGACCTTGTTGCATTCGGTGTTCGACCAGGCTGATCCGGAATCGGTTGCCGCGCAATATGATCGGATGCTCGATGCGTTGACCGAGAAGCTGCCGAAAGTGGCCGCTCACCTTGATACTGCTCGCGCGGACTTGCTGGCGTTTACCGCGTTCCCGAAACAGATCTGGCGCCAGATCTGGTCGAACAACCCCCAAGAACGGTTGAACAAAGAGATCCGCCGCCGCACCGACGTGGTCGGGATCTTCCCCGACCGGACTGCGATCATCCGCCTGGTCGGGGCGGTGTTGGCCGAGCAACACGACGAGTGGATCGAAGGACGCCGCTACCTCGGCCTCGATGTTTTGGCCCGCTCCCGCGGGCTCGGTGAACCCTCTGACGGGCAGGAAGGAGACTCGGTTGAAGCTTTGACCGCCTGACCAACTGCGGTCACGCGGGGATCATCCCGTTACACCACGCATTTGGACTTGACC
>NZ_JBHXNK010000073.1:0-1351 GCF_042719755.1 Nocardia sp. NPDC058519
GTCCTGCACCTGAAATCCGTTGAAGATATTTAGCGAGTGATTCCAGGATCTCCTCCGCGGTTTTGCGCCAGACGAAGGGTTTCGGGTCGGCGTTCCATTGCTCGATCCACGCGGTGATGTCTTTGTCCAGTGCCGCAACACTTTTGTGGACTCCGCGGCGCAGGAGCTGATCGGTGAGGAACCCGAACCAGCGCTCGACCTGGTTGAGCCAGGAGGACCCAGTTGGGGTGAAATGCATATGGAAGCGAGGATGTTCGGCCAGCCAGGCGTTGATCGCCGGCGTCTTGTGGGTGGACAAGTTGTCACAGACCAGGTGGACATCCAGTTCCGCGGGCACGGCCTTGTCGATCGCGATGAGGAACTTCTTGAACTCGGCCGCACGGCGGCGCTGGTAAAGCTTGGAGATCACGACCCCGTCGGCGACGTCGAACGCCGCGAACAAGCTGGTCACGCCGTGGCGAACGTAGTCGTGGGAGTACCGCTCGGGCATGCCGGGCATCATCGGCAGCACCGGCTGCGAGCGGTCCAGTGCCTGGATCCCGGACTTCTCGTCCACGCACAGCACGACCGCCTTCTCCGGCGGATTGTGATACAGCCCGACCACATCGACAACCTTGTCCACGAACAACGGATCGGTCGAGAGTTTGAAACCGTCGGCTACGTGCGGTTTCAGCTCGAACTTGCTCCAGATCCGCCCGATTGTCGAGGGCGACAAGCCACTTCGTTTGGCCATCGAAGACCGCGACCAATGCGTCGCGTCCACCGGCTTCTGCTCCAGGGTCATCGTGAGGACTTCTTCGACCTTGTCCAGCAGGATCGAGGGTCGACGCCCCGGCCGCGGCTCATCGGACAACCCCTCGAGACGTTTCTGCGCGAAACGAGTCCGCCACTTACCTACCGTCTGGGCAGTGATACCCAGTTCAGCTGCCACATCGGAATTGGATTTACCTGCCGCGCAACCCAACACGATCCGGCAACGCTCCGCGAGCGCCTGCGAGGACTTGGCTCGACGCGCCCACCTCTGCAACGTTTCATGCTCATCACCGGTCAACACAATCTCGGCCACCGGCCGCCCACCACGGTCGCGATCACCCAGTCCCTCCAGGCCCTCGGCGGCGAACTGCGTACGCCATCTCGCCGCCGATCCCACCGAGACACCGACAAGCCGCGCAGCACCCGCATTCGACATACCCTCAGCGCAAGCCAGCACGATCCGAGCCCGTTGCGCCTCACGCCGATCCGACGAGTCCGCCCTGCGCACCAGCTCCGCACGCTCGGCGTCGGACACAACGATCTCAACAGCAGAAGGCCCACGATTCGACACGCAAACAGGCTAACAATTTATCTGGCT
>NZ_JBHXNK010000074.1:0-1133 GCF_042719755.1 Nocardia sp. NPDC058519
CTAGATGATTGATTCCAGGGTGTGGTGGCCCGCAGAGCAGGCCACCACACCCGGATCAGTGGTCGTAGGCGGTCAGTGACCGCAGTGTCGGTGCGCCGGTCTTGTCGTTGTGCCAGATCGCGGAGGTCAGAGCGAGCAGGCGTTGCAGGACACGGACCGTGACTCCGGCGATGGTGCGGCCACCGTGTCGTTCCAGGTCGAGCTGCCCTTTCAAGGTTTGGAAGATCGATTCGACGGTTTGACGCAACGGTTTGAACAGATGCGCGCCGGGTCGGGGAGCCTCACCTTTGCGAGCCGGCCGCAGCAGATTCAGCCCAGCGTCGGCGAGTTGGTGCTCGAATCCGGTGCCGAAGTAGTTCTTGTCACCGATCACTGTTTGACCGGGGCGATCGGCGACCAGGTGCGGGTCGGTGGTGAATACCGCGAGCAGGGTTTCACGTTCGTCGGCCTTGGCTCCGGTCAGCGCGAACCCGATCGGGAGCCCACTCAGGGTGGCGATCAGATGTAGCCGCAAGCCCCAGAAGAAACGAGAATGTGAAGCGCAGTAACCGTATTCGGCCCATCCGGCCAGGTCCGAGCGGCGAACGGTTTCCTTGGATCGGCCACACTCCACCGGTGTCGAGTCCACGACCCACACGTCGTCGGTCCACAGGCTGGTGTCGAGGGCCAACGCCCTGATCACACCGAGTAGCAGCGGTGCCGCGCCACGCAACCGCTTGTTGTAGCCGGGCTGCTGGGGCAGATACGGGAACAGATGCCGCAGGTTTTTGCCGGCGTACCGCAGCCAGCGACGCTCGGAGGTAAACCCGAGCAGGGCCTGCATCACCGCCAACGTGACCAGCTCGGCGTCGCTGAGTTCGGGTGCGAAACCAGCCGTCGGACGCAACGGAGCAAGGCCGGGCGTGGTCTTCACCAGGTCGTCGGTTTTCACATAGAGTGCGGTGGCGAGGGTGTCGATGTTGTTGCTCACAACCACAATTTCGACACCCTCGCCCCACCTTCTTCCGGTAGTGACACGCCGTAATCCCTTGCTCTGCAAGCAGTCTCACATCGGCGCGATCACTCACGCACCGCTGCGGCAACCAACGCGGCACTGCCATCGGTGCCGCATCCCCTTGGAATCAATCATCTAG
>NZ_JBHXNK010000075.1:0-1127 GCF_042719755.1 Nocardia sp. NPDC058519
GTTAGGCACCGGTGCTTGCTCCTTCGTCGCCTACGCACCGGCGCCTAACCGGCGACCCGGCCGCGACCGGCCACTTCGTGGCCGCCGCTCCCTAGGGGTCGCGGGTGGGGGGTGGGGGTGCGGTCATGGCGGATTCGGTGCTGGTCCAGGCGGTGTGCGGGTGGTGATGTCTTGTTGCTATCGATTTGTGGCATACGGCTGGCAAACGTTATCGTTCGCGGGCGGCGCGCGGGGACGTGTCGTTTTCCTTGAACTGGTTAGTGGGTGTCGGCGTGATCCGTCGGTCTGTGAATGTGAACTCTTCGGCGGTGCGGCGGATTGCTCGGCCGGTTGTCGGGGTGCTGCCGATGGCGTTGGCGGTCGCGTGTGCGGGTGTCGCTATCGCGGTGCCGCAGCCGGGGGTGAACGTGGCTCCGGTGCAGCCGGGTGTTACCACCGAGTCGCCCGCGGACGAGGGTGGTCGCTCGGATCTGGCCAAGTTCGATGGTCCCGATACCCTTGGCCACCTGAACCCTGAGCAGTCGCGGCCGGTGCCGGAATACACTTCGCCCGCCCCGCCGATCGTCATCGAGGAACTCCACCTCCCGGAGCCGGTCGAGCCTGTGGCCCCGATCGCCCCGCCTGAGCGCACACTGCGCATCGGTGACTTCACCACCCCGGTCCCGGACGAGGTCCCGAACGACATCCTCGGTGATGTCAACGGCGCGGCCGCGAACGTCGAAGCCGCTATCGCCACTCAGGGCCGTTCGGTCGGCATCAACCCGAGCCGCTCGGACAAGATCGCCGCGGCGACCGTCGGTGGCGCACTGGCCGGTGCCGCGATCGTAGGCGTTCCGGCTGCTGCCGTCGGCGCGGTCGGTGGCGGGCTCATCGGCGCGGGTATCGGCGCTGGTGTGGGCTTCGCGGTTGGTGCCGCGGGCACTGCGGGCGCCACCGCGATCCTCGCCGGAGCCGCGTCCCTTCCCACCGCGGGCGCCGGGGCCTTGCCTGCGATCGGCGCCGGTTTCGTCGCCGCGTTCCCGATCGCTGCCGCTAGATGATTGATTCCAGGGTGTGGTGGCCCGCAGAGCAGGCCACCACACCCGGATCAGTGGTCGTAGGCGGTCAGTGACCGCAGTGTCGGTGCG
>NZ_JBHXNK010000076.1:0-1053 GCF_042719755.1 Nocardia sp. NPDC058519
TCAAGGGTCACGCGGTGACCTCCCTATTTCCGGCTACGACACGCTCGGACCTGGTCCGATGGTCGGGCCGTACACCACGCTATTGGACGCAACCGTAACGGTCGGGCAGAGTCGCCAGGAACGGCAGAGTGCGCGATGAGAAGCCCGGCCTCATCCCAGCAGTCACTGCTAGAACTGCGCCGAGCGCTCGAAGCGATGCGCGAAGCCGGTTGGCTCACAAGCGCGCCCGCGGACGAAGTCAGCGAGCCACGCTCCCCTGCGCCCGGGTTGCCCGAGGAGTCCCGATGATCCCGACCGGCCCACCTATCTCGGCATTCACCGAAACCCCCCGATCGCGCTGTGAGTTCTACCGGAGCGTGTGTTGTCTGCCTACCGTGATCGACCCACACTCCGGACGAATCACCATGAGGGCCGGGTTGATCGGGGCGGTGATGATGCCGACCGGATTGGCCCATCGAGTCAAAACCAGCCTCGACGTTCGCGGGATTGCGCCGTTGACGATTGTCGGTCATCCGCGTGCTGACATGTGGACCTTTTTGGTCAGAGCCGATATCCGGCCGATCGGTGACCCCGCCGAAGTCGCGCGGTTATGGGAGGCGCGGGTGGTGGTGATCCGCGAAGGCGATATCGCGTTGCCGTCCCCGGTGCCGGACCCGCTGATGGTCCGCACGTGGGTGTCGCCGACTACCAGCGTATTCCGGCCGTCCGGTGCCGTCGTGATCGAATGCGCGCTTTCGATCACGAGTCAGGCCCGGCGATGAACAACGGTCGCCGGTCACCGTGTCCTGATGAGCCCGACATCCATCTCACGGTCCAGTTCCCTAGTGTGCGAATGGATTTCGCCGCGTGCCTGACCGCCGCGCTGGTGTTCGTCTGTGATGTGGCAGCCCACCGTCCCGGCACCGTCGCCGTCTACCCCGGCCACTGCACCGGATTGCCCCGCCTGCCCAACGAGCGGCGTGCGCCACGAGGCGCTGTTATCCATATTGGAGGTGGAATGACTCCGAAGTGATTGTGTCGCAGCACGATTGCTGTAGCTGAGGGCAGCCTGAT